>SXYM01000013.1 GCA_005789205.1 Actinomycetota bacterium
AAGCCGGACCAGAGTTCAGCGCTTTCTGGATCAATTTTTGTGCGCGGCCCGCTCTTTGTAATGTAGTGCGGAGTAGAAATAACAACGCCATTTCGAATCATTCCTGGCATCCCAATTGTTGCTCTATAAGCCTTGGGAAGTCCTGAAGCAATATCAGCAATGGTCTGTACAAATTTTGCTGGTGGAAGCGGGTAGGGAGTTGGAATTCTATTTGGCTTGGAATGCATCGTTCCCGAACTATCAAGGACGCAGCTCTTGATATAGAGGCCTCCGCAATCAATCGAGAGAGTTAGCTTCTCATCCATCCTCGCATCTTCCCCCACATGGGATTCTTTGCCAAGTATTTATCAAAACCCACTTAAAAAGCTTTTCCTTATCCGCTGTAATCTCCTTCATTGAGTCATAGCTTGCAACACCCCAGCCTCGCCCCTGCTCAAACCTTGATAAAGCCCACATCCCCACCTACACTTTTGCCACCTACTAAGGAGATCATTATGTGTGTTGGTTGCGCCGCAGTTTATGCAGCCGTTGCTGCTTCTTCACTTACATATTCTTTAAGCGACTTTAATGACAAAGACTCTGCAATCAGGTTCCCAGCCACAGGCCAAGATCTCTTTGTGCCTGGAGCAATAACAACAACTCCTTCAGGAACAGCGACTATCACGATTAAATCTGATTCATCCTCAGTCAAGAATGCCGCTCTCAATCGCGGACTAGATCGCACCTCACACCAAGCCATCTGATTTTTCTCTCCACTTATAGTCAATCAGTTGGCTTTGCCATCGCCCTGCATTAATCACTTACCCTCATCTTGAGCTCTGGTTAAGCGCTGTGAGATAAAGACTGGGATCAGTGAGATCAAGATAACGACTGTTGCTACAACGTTTACGACAGTTGCATTATTTGGTCTAGACATCTCTTTGAGGATCCATAGGGGCAATGTGTCCACACCTGGTGGGGCTGTGAAAATTGTTACGACTACTTCATCAAAGCTAAGAGCAAAGGCGAGTAATGCCCCGGCTACAAATGCCGTTCTAAATTGCGGAAAAGTTACTAATCTAAAGGTTTGCCACAGGCCAGCGCCAAGATCTGCTGATGCCTCTTGCAGTGATGGGTTCATGCGCTTAAGGCGTGCAAATACATTGTTAAAGACCATGACAATACAAAATGTGGCATGGGCGACGATCATGCCAAAGTAACCGATGTTAAAACCTGCTGGAGATAAGAAGTTGTTATAGGTATTGCTAAAGGCAACGCCTGTGACAACACCAGGAAGTGCGATGGGAAGTACTACGAGCAGGTTGACTGTGCCCTTACCAAAGAAGTCATAGCCTTTGAGGGCAAAGGCAACCAGGGTGCCCAAGATGGCAGCGATGATGGTTGAGCCTGTGGCAACGATGATTGAGTTAAGCAGCGCGGTGCGAATCGGTTGATATGTGGCAGCAAACTCCCACCATGTGAATGAGAAGCTTTCAATCGGCCAACTTGAGATATTGGACTGGTTAAAGGAGTTCAAAATCAGTACCAGAAGTGGCACATACATAAAGGTAAGAATGAATGTCACAAGGATGATGAGAATGATTTTGCTGGTTCTAGAGAGTCTTAACATCCCTACATCCTCTCCAGCGAACCTGTGCGGCGGGCGACCATGAGATAGATAACGACAAATGCAATTGGCACCATTGAAAATGCTGCAGCAACGGGAGGATTCAAGTTGATGTTGGAGGCGATGATGGAGCCGATCATCTGCGTGGAGCCACCAGTGAACTTAGCTACCAGGTAATCCCCTAGGCTTAAAGAGAATGTAAAGACAGAGCCTGCGATTATTGCTGGAACGATTAGCGGCAACACTATGCGATAGATAGTGGTGAAACCTTTAGCGCCCATATCACTTGAAGCATCAAAGAGATTGGGTGGGATCTGGCGAATGGCTGTAAAGACAGGAAGTGCCATATAAGGAAACCAGAGATAAGTCAGAGTCAGAATAACAATGGGAATAGAAAATGTGGGACCAGATATTCCAAGGGGGGCTAGTGCCCAGTTAAAGAAACCCTCTTCTGTAAAGACCAGACGCATTGCAATGATCTTTACTAAATAACCTGCCCAGAGTGGCAAGGTAATTGCAACAGCCAGTGTGTTTCTGACCCACGGGCGAGCAATCTTTGCCATATAGATGCCGAGGGGAACGGCAAAGATCACGCAAACACCAGTAACAGCTAGCGCAATTAAAAGCGTTCTAATAGAAGTTGAGATGTAGGCGGGAACGGTAAAAATAGAAATAAAGTTTTCAAGAGTAAAGCCAACGATTACCTTTGAGGTAAAGGGATCTACAAACCAAAATGCTGTGATTAATAGGAGAAAGAGAGAGAAAATATAGACGCCCACGATCCAAAACATGGGAAGGCCAATAAGGCCAATTAACCGCACTTTGGCGCGCTTATACAAATACGAGGAGATCGGCTTAGTGCCGCCCTGTGTTGTATGTGCGCTCATCTCTACCTAACTATCTGTAGTAAGTATGGGATAAAGAGTGAGGGGATCTATTTCTAAATCCCCTCACTCTTTTTATACCGCTTGTGCCTAGTGGCTAACCTTTTATGGTTGCCCAGGCATTAGTCCATTCCTGGAAGCTGGTGCACTTAACGTCCTTGCGACCATCAACACAGGTTTCAATTGGAGTTGTCCAAGGCCAGACCTGCTTGAAGAACTCTTCATCTTCAGCAGCAAACTCATCACAGTGAGCTTGAGCCTCTGCACTTGAACTACAGAAGGCAATATTTGCAGGTGCCATACCGAAGTTCATTGCGATTGCGCCATTAACTGATGCTGTACTTGTGTAATCCATCCAAGCATAAGCACAGTTAACGTTCTTTGTCTTTGAGCTAACTAACCAAGAGTCATACCAACCAGTTGAACCTTCTTTTGGCAGAGTCGTCTTGATGTTTGGCTTTCCAGCAAACTTACGCAGAATTTCCCATGATGTTCCGACAACTGTGTTGCCGCCCACGAAGGAAGTGATCTGAGCTACTGCATCTGACCAGTACTCACCAACAATTGTGTTCTGTTGCTTGAGCAGTGCGATTGCAGCATCTAGCTGTGTTTGATCGAGAGCATATGGATTTGTGATTCCAAGCTCTGGCTTGTGATACATCAAGTACACGGCAGCATCTGCGATGTAGATAGGTGCATCGTAAGCTGTGATCTTGCCCTTGTATGGGCTATTTGTCTCCCAAACAACATCCCAGCTTGTAGGTGCTCCCTTAGTTACATCATCGTTGTACTGAAGAAGGTTTGCACCGCGACCAATTGGTACACCGTATGGCTTGCCATTTACAGTGTCATAGATGTTATTGCGCATACCTGGAGCAATTTCATCTCCAAAGTTTGGAATTAAATCAACATTAAGTGGCTGAACATCTCCACCTACGATTAGACGTAGGGCGGCATCACCTGATGCTGAAACAATGTCATATTGACCTGTACGCATCAAAGTAACCATTTCATCACTTGTTCCAGCTGTACGTGACTTCACCTTGCAACCGGTATCTGCTTCGAACTTATCGGTCCACTTAGGATCAACGAATCCGGCCCAGTTAACAATGTTAATTTCACCTTCAAATTCACCCATTGATTCGTGCATTGGAATATCTGGCACTTCAATCTTTACTCCGGCTGAGTCACTTGAGGAACAACCAGAAAGAATCAATGCCGACACTGCCAACAGACTAAATGCTGAGAGCTTCTTTGCTTTCATTGAACTTCCTTTCACCTGACTATTAGTAGTCATATTAGGTAGGTATCACTGCCGAGTGGTCGCTTTTCCAAACGGCACCGACCCGATCACCAGTTACAAATCGGTTGACTTGATCTGGCAATTCTTCATTTAACCTGGTGGCAATTACTCTCTGCCCCGACTCAGTTTGAATTAAAAATATTGTGTTTGCTCCGATATAGGAGGATTCAATGATTGTTCCCACTACCCCACGCTCATCAGCCTTTGGCTTAGTACTAGGTGCAACCAATTTGATGCGCTCTGGTCTGATGTTGACCGTGGCTGGGCTGCCAAATATCTCTTGCGCCACTTGATCTGAAAACACATTTGAAACACCTAAGAAGCGGGCAACAAAGGTGCTCTCTGGTTTTTCATAGACCTGTTGTGGTGTGCCAATCTGTTCAATGGCACCTGCGTTAAAGACTGCGATGCGATCACTCATGCGCATCGCTTCTTCTTGATCGTGGGTTACAAAGATAAAAGTAATTCCTGCCTCGCGCTGGATGCGCTTGAGTTCAACCTGCATCTCCTCACGCAACTGCTTATCAAGTGCGCCTAGGGGCTCATCCAGAAGTAAGACCTTAGGGCGAAGAACCAGTGCTCTGGCCAGTGCGATGCGTTGGCGTTGTCCGCCTGAGAGTTGGTGTGGAAGTCGCTGTGCGAGGTGAGAGAGCTTTACTGAGTCAATTGCTTCAAGTGCCTGCTTTGCCCGCTCTGGTCGTGGAACTTTTCTTGTGCGAAGACCGTACTCAACATTTTCTTGAATGCTCATATGAGGAAAGAGTGCGTAATCTTGGAAAACTGTATTTACTGGCCGATCAAAAGGTGCCAGCTCTGTCACATCCTGTGACTCAATTGAAATGCTGCCAGTACTTGCGCTCTCAAAACCTGCAATTAATCTCAGAACCGTTGTCTTGCCAGAACCAGATGGGCCGAGCATTGAGAAAAACTCACCAGCGTGAACATCTAAATCTAAATTGGCCACAGCATGGACATCATCAAAGAACTTATTGACTCCACGAAGTGAAACAAAGCCTGCACCCAAGTATTAGACCCCTTCGCCATTGAAGATGTTCTGTGTGAGCATACGATACTGCCCCTAAAATTTCATGGAAGGGCCGTGTGCCACGATTTTTTGGGCAGCTTTGGACCGTTTGGGCGCACCTGTGCATAAATGCACCTTGGGGTTGAGTGGACCGGCAAGAAAGAGGGCTTCTTAAAGCCTAAGGTTGGGTTGTAATCTCTTATTCATGAACTACAGCGGAATTAGAACAACTTTAAAGGCCGGCT
Source organism: Actinomycetota bacterium (assembly GCA_005789205.1). Classification (GTDB taxonomy): domain Bacteria; phylum Actinomycetota; class Actinomycetes; order Nanopelagicales; family Nanopelagicaceae; genus Planktophila. The sequence continues at coordinate 5,063 of SXYM01000013.1, forward strand.
CTATGGTCTTTGGCGCATCTGCGCTCTTTCTTCTTGTTGCACCTTCTCTTTTTCTAGATCTGCTTGGCCTAGAAAACAACGAACCCATGGTCTGGTCCATGCGCATGATCGCAATAACCCTTGTGGCGTTAGCTGGGAATATGTGGAATAACTCTAAAAACAGCACGGATAGCGGCGTTGGCAACGTTGCAAAGGTGATGTGTGTGAGTGCAACTGGCCTCGGGGTGCTCACTCTTTTGATTCCAGGACAGATCACCTGGTTTAGCTACTTTTATGCAGCTGTTGGTTTTGGCTTTGGGCTTAGTTACTTAATCAACATTGTGCGCAAGTAAAACTACCTAGGGACACGGCAAGTCGCGCAGCTGAAAACTTGGAATGACCAATCGTTCACCTTTACCGTTTTTTTCTGTGAAGAACTCAGTCATGGTGCGAAACTCCTTTTTACAGACCAGGCCTTTAATATCAATGACTAAAGGATTTCTTGAATCATTGACATAGCCCGTTTCAAAGTAAACCTTCTGGAAGTCCACTACATCTGTTACATAGAGCCTGTATGACTCATGGCCTGTCACATTCCAGGTTGCCCGCCCCTGCAAGGAACCATTAGGAACTACTTCACCTCTAGTGACTCGTATAAGTGAGGTGGGTTGGCCAGGATTGTTATCTGCTGGCTTTGGTGGAGGTGGAACAAACTTATCGATATCAGTTTTAACGGCCTCGATTAACACTCCTTCTTCATTGCTATCTAAAACGTTGAATTGCCAACCTAGCCATGATTTAGATTGACCTTTTGTAATGAGGGAGTTTTGCGTAAGGATCGGGCCCTCACCGTGGCTGGTGTAAGAGTCAATGAGGTAGAGCAGTAAACCCTTATCTGTTCCTGAAGCGTTTTTAGCCTCTGCAGCAAGTGTTACTCCTGGTGCCAAATTGATAGTTAAAAGCTTGGTGTCATTGCTTGTTTCTCGATTTGAGAGGTAATGAATAGATGATTTCTGCTCTGAAATACAGCGAACTTCAGAGTCATATAACCAACCGATTAAAAACTTATTCCATCCCAACAACGAGACTTTGGTTGAATCAGACATTAGATCCCATTTGCTAGGAACGCTCACGTCACCTAATTTTTGACGAGTTGTTCCAGATGAGGCTTGGCTAAATAGATAGAGATCCTCAAAGGAAAATAGCGAGTGCCCGAATTCATGGACCCACAGAGTGGTGTTAGTGATTCCGCCAAGCATCAAGGTGGCGTTTATAAAACCTGATTTCGAGTTTTTGACTCGTGGGTGGGAGGCCTGAGCTGAGCCAAGACCCATCTGGCCAGGTAATCCATTGCCACTTATAAAGGCAAAGGTGTCATAGCCATCAAAGTTAAAATCTGGTTTTTCCTTCTCAATGATCTCCATCAAGGTTGTGAAGTTATCAACACCCCACACACCGCTAAGTGGATTATCTCTATCAAATACTAACCATCGCGATTTTGGTAATACATCTATTTCTACCTCAAATCTTTGAACCGATAAGGTCTTAAAACTCTCTTTAATCCGTGGGATTACTTCATTGAGTAGATCTACATCTGATGAAAAAATCTGACCACGCTGAATTTTCTCCTCCCGAAATGGAAGATCATTAAAGATGATTGGCACTACTAAAATCTTGGCAGATTTCTTGCCTGCTACAGAGTTTTCGGGGCGTGGAAAACCGTTGCGGTGGAGAATCTCGCCGCCCCATGCATTATCAGGTGTTTTATCGACTGTCTTACAGACATCCATGGATGTCAGTGCGGAGAACGGTGTGATTCTAGGATCACTACTTAAAAGGTTTTTTACCTCAACTTTTGTTTCTGCACTTGGCACAGGTGCTGGTTCAGCTTTCTTGAGCGCAACCCCTTTATTCCACACCAATTTGTTTCCAGATTTAACACATGTGTATTTGATTCCGGCTGATGTGCTTGTTTGGCCAGCCTTTGTGCACTTACTTCCAGCCTTAGGGGCAGCTGCATGCACAGGAGAAGAAAGAGAGAGCAACAAAACAATCGCTAACGCTAGATGCGATTTCCTCTGCATAATCTAAGCCTAAGTCAAAGGGTTGAAAATGACTAAGGCATCACCAATCCACCATCAACTGGCACGGTAATACCCGTAACATAACTAGAGGCATCGCTGACTAACCAGATAAGCGTTGCTGCTAACTCCTCTGGATCTCCTAGGCGACCTGCTGGTGTGAACATCTTGATCATGGCCTCCATCTCTTTAGGCAGCTCTTCTGTCATCTCTGATGGAAAGAAACCTGGAGCAAGTGCGTTGACTCTAATGTTTTTACGTCCCGTCCACTGCGCAGCTAGATCTCTGGTTAAACCAATAAGAGCTGCCTTAGAGGAGGCATAGGCTGCTTGTGGCAGACCTTGTGGCTTTATTCCAAGGATGCTTGAGATATTAACGATCGCGCCGCCGCCTTTGTTTGCTCTAGCAAAAGCTTGAGACATCCAATAAGCACCAAAGAGATTGACATCAATTACTGATTTAAATTGCTCTGGTGTTTCATGGGTTGCAGGAACTGCTGTTCCAACACCTGCGTTATTAACCAAGATATCAACGCGGCCAAACTTTTCCATGGCCAGAGCAATCAAAGCATCACAGTCCTCAACCTTTGTTACATCTGTTGTTAGGGCTGCGTATTTGCGCCCAGCAGCTGTTACGAGAGCACCTGTTTCATCCAGGCGATCTGTGCGACGAGCACCCAGAACAACGTCTGCTCCTGCCTCGGCTAAGGCTTTAGCAAATGCAACGCCAAGACCT
>SXYM01000014.1 GCA_005789205.1 Actinomycetota bacterium
TCAAAAGTACATTTGAAGCAGTTTGGAGAAAAAGCTCCAAAGTCTGATGCTTTGCTGGTTGGTATTGGTGAGAATGCAGGTGTTGTTGACGTTGGTCAAGGTTATGCAGTTACTTTTAAAATTGAATCTCACAACCACCCTTCTTTCATTGAACCGTATCAAGGCGCGGCAACTGGGGTTGGCGGAATTGTGAGAGATATTTTGACAATGGGCGCACGACCAATTGCAGTGATGGATCCTTTGCGGTTTGGTCCGGCAGATGCTGTGGATACTCGCAGAGTGCTTCCAGGAATCGTTGCAGGTATTGGTGGATATGGAAACTGTTTAGGTCTACCAAATATTGGTGGGGAAGTTGTCTTTGATAAGACCTATATTGGTAATCCGTTAGTTAACGCCTTGTGTGTTGGCGTGATGAAGCACAGCGATATTAAGTTAGCAAAAGCTGCTGGAGCTGGAAATCTTGTTGTTCTCTATGGCGCCAAGACTGGTGGAGATGGAATTGGTGGCGTTTCAGTTTTAGCTTCTGAAACCTTTGGCGCTGGTGGTTCTACTAAGCGCCCAAGTGTTCAAGTAGGCGATCCATTTGTTGAAAAGGTTTTAATTGAATGTTCTCTTGAAATCTTTGCTGAAGATTTAGTTGTTGGCATCCAAGACCTTGGCGGAGCAGGCTTATCGTGTGCAACGAGTGAATTAGCCTCTGGTGGCAGCGGGGGCATGAAAGTAGCACTGGACAAGGTACCTTTGCGCGATCCATCCCTTTCTCCTGAAGAGATTTTGATGTCAGAGTCACAGGAGCGCATGTGTGCCATCGTTGAACCCAGCAAGATCAATCGATTCTTAGAAATCTGTAAGAAGTGGGATGTCACAGTAACTGTCATTGGTGAAGTAACTGATGGGGATAGATTAGAAATCACATGGAATGGCGAAGTAATTGTCAATGTTCCACCGCGCACAGTTGCTCATGAGGGTCCAGTTTATAACCGCCCTCTTGCACAGCCTGCATACATCAATCAAGTGAATTCACAAAAAGTAAATGTTCCTATGCCAAGTAGCGCATCTGAAATAAAGGCCGCAGTTCTCAAACTAGCAGGGGCGCCAAACTTGGCAGATAAATCCTGGGTTACTGCTCAATACGATAAATATGTTCAAGGAAATACTATTCAAGCACAGCCTGACGATTCAGGAATGGTTCGACTTGATGAGAGCACGCATTTAGGTGTTGCAATTTCAACGGATGCAAATGCGAACTGGTCATATTTAAATCCTTATCAAGGAGCAAAGCTTGCGCTAGCCGAGGCTGCACGAAATATTGCAACTGCTGGTGCTAGACCACTTGCAGTTACTAACTGTCTTAACTTTGGATCTCCTGAAGATCCAGGAGTGATGTGGCAGTTTGCTGAATCTGTACGTGGTTTAGCCGATGGTTGTTTAGAGATGGGCTTGCCTGTTACAGGTGGCAATGTTTCTTTCTATAACCAAACGGGAGCAGTTGCTATCTTGCCAACACCAGTTATTGGTGTGCTGGGAGTAATTCAAGATGTTCGCAAGCGAACACCGATGAGTTATCAGACAAGTGGCTTGGAACTGTTTTTACTGGGAGAGACAAAAGAAGATTTAGCAGGAAGTGAATGGGCTTTCTTGCATGGTCAGCGCGTTGGGCAGACACCAGATGCTGATTTAGCCCGTGAAATGCGCTTAATTGAGCTACTCCTAGAAGGCAATACTTTCTTTGCTGCCGCTCATGATTTAAGCCAAGGCGGACTATCGGCCGGATTAACTGAAATGGTTTTGCGCCATAGCGTTGGCGCTACTATCTCTCTTTCAAATCCTGCTGTTGATCTCTTAAGTGAAACCCCAGGACGAGTAATCGTTGCGATAGATGCAAGCAAAATATCACAACTTCAAGCACTTGCATCTAAATACTCCATTGCAATTTCAAGACTAGGAACTTCAGGTGGAGACTCATTGACTATTAATAATTCTGTTATTTCTCTAGAAGAACTGCGCACTGCATACACTTCAACATTCCCACGGTTATTTGGATAATAGATATGCGCAATCAAGATGTCCTAGAAGAAGTTAAGAGCACGCTTGCACTATTGACTGCCAAGGCCCCTGGTCGTGCAATTGAAGTTCGGGTTCCACCATATGCCGCAGTGCAATGTGGAGATGGTCCAACTCACACCCGTGGAACACCAGCAAATGTTATTGAGATGAACGCCCCAACATGGCTAGCGTTGGCAAAAGGTGAAATTAATTGGGCCGATGCGCTAAATAATGGCGACATTATCGCTTCAGGTGTTCGTGCAGATCTTTCAGAGTATTTACCACTTAGGATTCAATCATGAGACGCCCAGACGGATTACTCAATCACAACGTCTTGGGCGAAGATAAAGGTCCACAAGATGCATGTGGTGTCTTTGGTGTATGGGCACCGGGAGAGGAAGTTGCCAAACTAACTTTCTATGGTCTCTATGCATTGCAACACCGCGGAACCGAATCAGCTGGAATTGCAACAAGTGATGGAAGTAGAATTCTTGTCTATAAAGATATGGGATTAGTTTCTCAAGTCTTTACTGAAAGTGATCTAGCTACTCTCCCTGGAGATTTAGCAATTGGCCATTGCCGATATAGCACTACTGGATCAAGTACTTGGGTTAATGCCCAACCAACCCTGCGCCCAACTAAGTACGGCACGCTGGCTTTAGCCCACAACGGCAACCTAACTAATACAGGCGATTTAGCTGAATTAGTGCAAAAGCTTGAGCCAAGTAATGGCCGTGAGCGAGGGGCCACAACTGATACAGAAATTATGACTGCACTCATCTCGTTGCAAAACGAAAAAAATGTTGAGGCGAGTGCGATGTCAGTTCTTCCACAACTAGAAGGTGCATTCTCATTAGTCTTTATGGATGAGCACACCCTGTATGCAGCTCGTGATAGACATGGTGTTCGCCCATTAGTACTAGGTAAGTTAGAAAATGGTTGGGTAGTTGCATCTGAATCTGCAGCCTTAGACATTGTTGGCGCAGCTTTTGTTAGAGAGATTGAACCAGGAGAGTTTGTTGCAATTAATGCAACTGGTGTCCGTTCAGAGCGCTGGGCGCCTGCAGAACCTAAAGGTTGTTTATTTGAATATGTGTATCTAGCTCGACCTGACACAACAATTGCCGGACAAGGAATTCATGCAACACGAGTTCGCATTGGTGAGCGCTTAGCAAAGGAAGCACCGGTTGAAGCAGATCTTGTCATTCCAGTTCCTGAATCAGGAACACCTGCGGCGATTGGTTATGCCAAAGGTTCAGGGATTCCATTTGGAATGGGATTAGTAAAGAACTCATACGTTGGCCGCACATTTATCCAGCCCTCACAAACTATTCGCCAATTAGGTATTCGCTTAAAGCTCAATCCTTTGCGAGAGATTATTGAAGGCAAGCGCATTGTGGTTGTCGATGACTCTATTGTTCGCGGAAATACCCAACGCGCAATCGTGCGCATGTTGCGCGAAGCCGGAGCCCGTGAGATTCACGTTCGAATCTCTTCACCACCAGTTAAATGGCCATGTTTCTATGGAATTGATTTTGCTACTCGCGCTGAATTAGTGGCCAGTGGTCTAGAAGTTGAAGAGATTAGACGCTCTATTGGCGCAGATTCGCTGGGCTATGTCTCACTTGAAGGGCTCATTGAATCCACTCAGGTGGAAGAAAATAAGCTATGCGGGGCATGCTTTACGGGCCAATACCCAATCCGTATTCCTGCCGATATGTCTGAAGGCAAGATGCGTCTTGAAATCACAGAAGTACATGGTCATTAAGTGAGCACATACAAAGATGCTGGCGTTGATATCGATGCAGGAGATCGCGCCGTTGAATTAATGAAAGCATCGATTGCCAAAGCTTCACGTCCAGAAGTAATGGGCGGTATCGGTGGCTTTGCCGGTTTATTTGATGCAAGTGCGCTCAAGAATATGAAGAAGCCATTACTTGCAACATCAACTGATGGTGTGGGAACAAAGACTGAAATTGCACGCGCAATTGGTAAATACGACACTATTGGTGAAGATTTAGTAGCGATGGTTGTTGATGACTTAGTTGTATGTGGGGCAGAACCTCTTTTTATGACTGACTACATCGCAGTTGGAAAAGTTATCCCAGAGCGCATTGCTGAGATAGTTTCTGGAATTGCACGCGGTTGTGAAAAAGCAGGAACTGCATTAATTGGGGGAGAGACTGCTGAACACCCAGGGCTATTAGCTGATGATGAGTTTGATGTTGCCGGTGCTGCAACAGGAGTTGTTGATGCAGATCTACAACTTGGCGCCCACCTTGTTCAAAAAGGTGATGTGTTAATTGCAATGCCATCAAGTGGTTTTCACGCTAATGGCTTTTCATTAGTGCGACACATTATTAAGACTGCCAAGCTCTCACTTGATGCCCAAGTCAGTGAGTATGGCAAAACATCTGGGGAAGTTTTCTTAACGCCAACTGAAATCTATGCATTGGATTGCTTAGCTTTGATTAGATCAATGCAGGGAAAGCTGCGCGGATTCTCACATATTACTGGTGGTGGAATTGCAGAAAATACTGCTCGCGTTATTCCAGAACATTTGAGTGCAATTTATGATCGCTCGACATGGTCGATTCCAGTTGAGATGGAGTACTTATCTAAAGTTGGCGGCGTGCCCCAGGCAGACATGGAACGAACATGGAACTGCGGCATTGGAATGAGCGCGATAGTCGCACCTGATTCAGCCGATTTAGCCCTTCGATCCCTGGCTGCTCGGGGAATGAAAGCATGGGTCGCAGGCGTTGTAGAGGAGCGGGAGCCCTCCCAAGCACGCTCAGCTTTGGAAGGCACCTACAGAGCGCGATAACCTACGCCTCTGACGAACACGTACTTAGTTAAGGAGCTCGCATATGGGTCGCGGCCGAGCCAAAGCAAAACAAACCAAAGTTGCACGTGATTTGAAATATAACTCACAAGATATGGATTTAGATCGTCTTGCGAAAGAACTTCATGGCGACGTTGAACCTTCACGCAATCGGGATGATGATGATCCCTTTGCTGAAGGCAATTACATACCACGTGCGTGAGACCTACCCCGTACGTAGCATCCCTGCGAGTTTACGAACCTCTTTCTGCATTTGAACCTGCCGACCGTTTGCGTTGGCAATCAATGGATATCAGTGAACAGAGTTATGTAAACGAAGAAGCCTTTGCTCTGCATCGCACTGTAGTTCCTGAACCACCTGCAGGTCGCCCCGATGGTGTTCATATTTTAGATGTTGATGGTGAACGCTATGTTGCACCGTGGTCAACTGCAACACGTTGCTGGGCAGCACTAGATAACTTTAAAGATTCACTACCAAGTAGTGTCGTTCCATATTTTGTTTCTCCAGCTATGGAAGATGTCATTACTGCAGGGGTAGATTTACTAGAAGATAAAGTTCCACATATTTTAAATGAGACATGGGTTATCCCACCTCGTTGGTTTTTATTGTTCATGCCAGATGAGCGAACTCGTGGTGAGAATAAGGATGGGCTTTTTACAATTGCGCGTGCAACTATTGCAAATGCCAAAGCTCGTGCAGAAGTTGCACACACAACCGTTGTTAATGCTTTTGGTGAAGGTCCTGTTGAACAAGATCTAGAAAACTTACTTGCTTGGCTAGAGATGTTTCATCCAAAGTCATATGTTGAATTAGATTATGGCGGGCTTGCACAGTATTTGAATAAAGCGTTGCGAGATAACAATGAAGATGGCTTACTCTCAGACACATCAATTGAAGATGTCTTGCAATCTCTCTCTGGTCTTGCTGCAGCCGATGGTTCATTAGCTGGTCAGGGGTATGAGCGTTTGATGTCACGCTGGCGCAGGGTTCAAGCCCTTGAATCAGCCAATTAATTCATCTTTTACATATTGCATCCCAACGGCGTAATCGGAATACTTCGCCACAATACGGAGCAATTCGGACATACCCACTAGCTCTTAAGGAGATCACAATGGCACGTTTGACTGATGCTGAAGTTCTCCTGACTCCCAGAGAGGTCGCAGTCCGTTTCCACGTTAATCCAAAGACAGTGACTCGGTGGGCAAAGGCCGGCAAGCTAACAGCAATACGCACCCTTGGTGGGCATCGTCGATACCGCGAATCTGAAGTTCTTGAGCGTCTGCGTGAGTACAAAGAGAGTTCAAGTTAACTAGTAAGGTTGTCTCATGAGCGAAAAGAATGATGACATGAAAGCAAGAATGCTTGCTGCCCTTGAAGCAAAGAAAAACAAACCAGGTGCACCAGGTACTCAAACACATGCTGAAACTGGATCAAAGATTCGCGGCGGACAACGCAGTGGAGGAGCTCCACAGGTACAGCGCAAGGCCGGTCCGTCAGGCTCTGGCTCTGCTGGCTAAGTTTCAGATCAATTCTCAATTGAAATTAGAGTTCGTCCAAATTCTTCACGAAACAAAGTTGGTGGAACCGTTGGTGACCCTCCACCTTTAGTTGTTGCAGTGCAAGCAGCTGCCGTTGATGGCAAGGCCAATAAGGCAGTAGTAAAAGAGTTAGCGAAAGCTTTTGATTGTCGCGCTCGCGATTTCAGCATTGTTTATGGCGAGTTAGGTCGCGATAAACGTTTACTTATTACCGGTGATGTTGTAGCTCTAGAAAAGAAGTATCTAGAACTACAGCAGACCACGACGCTTCAACAACGGCTCAATCTTTGAATCACGCCCACGGAAATTGCGGAACATCTGCATTGAATCAATAGATCCACCACGTCCAAGCAAAGTGTTTCTAAAATGTTCACCATTCTTGCGTTGCAATCCACCATTTTCTTTAAACCAATCCACTGTGTCAGCATCTAGCACTTCTGACCAGATGTAGCCGTAGTAGCCAGCGGAATAGCCGCCAGCAAAGATGTGTGAGAAATAGGTGGAACGGTAACGTGTTGGAACCGGCGCAAAATCAAGTCCATAGTCCTTAATTGCTTGGGCTTCAAAGGCCTCTACATCAGTAACTTTTGCCGCCTCTTCACTATCTAATGAGTGCCAGGCAAGATCTAAAATAGCTGCAGCTAAGTAACTTGTAGTTGCATGCCCTTCGTTAAAGGTTGATGCAGCTTCGAGGTTATCAATACACTCTTGTGGCAATTTCTCACCAGTTTCAAAGTGACGGGCGTAGTTCTCAACAACTTCGGGCCACAAAATCCACATCTCGTTAACCTGAGATGGGAATTCAACAAAGTCACGCTGAACACTTGTTCCTGAAACACGTGGATACTTAACTTGCGACAGAAGACCATGTAAAGCATGACCAAACTCATGGAACAGAGTTGTCGTTTCAGAGAACGTCAACAATGTTGGTTTTCCAGCTGGAGGCTTGGGAATGTTGAGGTTGTTAACTACAACAGGTAGTTGATTGAAAAGGAAGTTCTGATCAACCAAGTTATTCATCCAAGCACCACCACGCTTTGAATCTCGTGTGTAGAAATCGCCGATAAAGAGTCCTAGCTTTGAACCATCCTCATTGAATACTTCAAAAGCACGGGCCTCTGGGTGATACGTGACTAAATCAGGACGTTCTTTAAAGGTGATACCAAATAGTTTGTTTGCAGCAAAAAAGATTCCATTCTTTAACACAGATTCAAGTTCAAAGTATGGGCGCATTTTGCTGGTGTCAATATTGTATTTTTCCAGGCGAACCTGTTCTGTGTAAAAGCCCCAGTCCCAACTTTCAATATCAGCACCTGCTGATTTCTTAAGATCTTCTGCTTCTGCCTTGGCATTTCGCACAGCAGCTGGCGCAATCTTTCGAAGCATCGCATGGACGTTGTCTGGATGTTCTGCTGTTTGGACTGCAATTACATGCTCGGCGTGGGTATTTTTGCCAAATAGCTTGGCGCGCTCTGCACGTAGCTTTACCATTTTTAGAATGACAGGCTTATTGTCATTCTCGTTAGGGCGATTAGCTTTAACGAGGGAATCTTGCATGATTTTCTTGCGAAGGGCCCTGTTGGTAAGGGAATCCAGGACTGGATTTCCAGTGAAATTAACCATTCCGATAAGCCACTTACCTTCATAACCACGATCTTTGGCAGCAGCCGCAGCTGATGCGATTTCATTCTCACTTAAACCATCAAGCTCTTCGATAGTTTCAATCAATACGGCTAAGTCATTAGTATCAGCTAAAACATTTTTAGAGAACTGCGTTTCAAGCTTTGAGAGTTCTTCATTGAGCTCTTTTAGGCGATCGCGCTCTGATTGGGATAAATGCGCTCCAGCATGGATGAGATCTTTGTAGTAACGCTCAAGTAGCCAAGCATCTTCAGTATTTAAGCCTAAAGATTCACGGTTATCATATAAAGATTTTATACGGGCATAGAGAGCAGGATTTAGATTAATTGCATCTTGATGAGAGGCAAGCTTTGGCGCTAACTCCTCTTCAATTTTATCCATAGCATCGTTGGTATCACTCGATGACTTGTTAAAGAAAACCAGTAGCGTGCGCATTAACATCTGCCCACTTTTTTCCAAAGCTACAATGGTGTTTTCAAAAGTTGCAGGACCTGGTGTTTCTAGGATTGCTTGAACTTCTGCTAACTGTTGAGTGCAGCCTTCGTAGAATGCCGGTAAGTAGTGCTCTTCTTTTATTAGTGCAAAAGGTGGCAACTCAAAATCAACGTTACTTCTTTGGGCAAATGGGTTCGCGATTGTCATGGCGCAAACCCTATCGAGAATTTCTAGTTAGCGCGGACGGCGGCGACGCTGACTTGAGTTCGGACGAGGGCGCTTATTGCCACCACTGCGTACTGACTTTTCAACGATTGGCTGGACGTATGGCACACCAGAAGGCTCTTGTGCACCAGTAATCTTCATTAACTCAGTGCTAAGCGGAGTAACGCCAACAAATTTTGGAGTGACACCAGCGCGCAAAGTAAGTCCACCAATTGATTTCTGTTGCTTAGTTGTAGCAATTGTTACAACAGTTCCAGCTTCACCGGCGCGGGCTGTTCGGCCTGCACGGTGTAGATAATCCTTGTGATCTGTAGGTGCATCAACGTGCACAACAAGTGAGATTCCATCAACGTGGATACCACGTGCGGCAACATCTGTGGCTACAAGGGCCGCATTAGCTGAATCCTTAAAGAGTGCAAGTGTGCGAGTACGAACGGCTTGTGACTTACCACCGTGCAAAGCACCAACTGCAACACCTGCATGAGCAAGTTTGTCAGCTAAGCGATCAGCGCCGCGTTGAGTCTTGACGAACATAATCGTCTTACCGTTACGAGCTGCGATTTGGCTTGTGATGTCATCTTTATCGCCTGGGTTCATGACGAGAACGAAGTGCTCCATAGTTGAAACAGATGCACGGTCATTTTGTAGTGAGTGAGTCTTTGGGTTCTTCAAGTACTGACGAACCAATGAATCAACACCACGATCAAGAGTTGCCGAGAACAACAGACGCTGTCCGTCGAGCTTTGCTTGATCCAAGATTTCTTTTACTACTGGCAAGAAGCCCATGTCAGCCATTTGATCAGCTTCATCTAGAACAGTGATCTGTAGATGATCGAGTTGAACCTCACCCTTATCAAGAAGATCAATTAAACGTCCAGGAGTTGCAACCAAGATCGCTGTGCCACGGCGCATTGCAGTGATCTGTTTTGCATATGACATTCCACCGGCAACAACAACTGATTCATGACCAATTGAGCGAGCAAGTGACATTAGTACTTCATCAATTTGCTGAGCAAGCTCACGTGTTGGTGTTAATACCAAGGCAAGTGGCTTGTGTGGCTTTGCAACCTTGCCGGTGAGGTTATTAAGAAGTGCTAAACCAAAAGCGAGAGTCTTACCTGAGCCCGTTTGTCCACGGCCCAAGATGTCATAGCCAGCTAGCGCATCTGGCAATGTTGCAATTTGGATTGGGAATGGATGCATGATTCCCTGCTTTGCAAGGGCATTTACCAAAGGCGCTGCAATTCCAAGGTCGCTGAATGTAGTCGTGATTTCAGTGAGTGGAGTTGCATCAACCAAATTGGCATCAGCTAAATTTGTTGAAATGTAGTTATCGTCAGCGCCAAAGTCGATGGCAGCATTGGTGTGAGTCTTTGTTGAACGCTTGAAATCATCACGGGCATAGGCAGGTGAATCATTACGGCGATCACGCACTGGACGCTCTGCACGAAAGTTAGCTGCGCGAGTATCAGGTGCTTCGCTGCGCTTCTTTGGACGTGTTGGATCAAATTTTTCAACCTTACGTGGAACAAAGTTTGGACGACCATCATCATTACGTGAAACCTTTGCTTTGGCAGCATCACGGCGATTGGTTGGGCGAGTATCTGAAGACTTGTATTCGCTCCTTTTGAACTCTGGCTTCTTATATTCAGACTTCTTATTCTCTGGCTTAACAAACTCTTTTTTCTTATCAAATCCACGCTTAGTGCGATCATCTCGCTGTGCAACAAACTTCTTAGCGCGACTTTCTGGGCGCTGTGATTGTTCGATGCGTGCTGCGCGCTCTTCTGGGGCTTCAATTGGACGTGGTTTTGATGCTGTCTTTTCTTGGAAGCGCTTTGCACGAAGCTTTGAACGATCAGTTAAACGCTCTTGCTTCTTTGATTGTGTTGATGAATCAACATCTGAGTAACGACGAGTTGAAGCGGGCTTACTTGTTTTAGAGGTAGTTGCAGCGCTTTTACGTGCATTCTTTTGTGCAGTTGTGTGACGAGCTTTTGGGTCAGCTGCTTTAAATGCAGCTTTTTTCGCTCGCTTAGGCTTACCAACTGATGCTGCGCGACGGGCTTTTCCGGGCGCTGAAGTACGAGGTGTTAATGACATAGAAATACATACCAATCGAGACGACAAGCGCGTCTCGGGTGTGATCGGCGCTAAATGGCCGTCAGGGTGGTGATAAGACTCGCATGTAGCGCTACATCTGCAGCGCTTAAGGGAAGTTCTTTGATGCGGTTGCATCAACGTCTTAATTCTACCGTGGATTATCACTTCTCTTTACCAAGGCAGATATATGCCAAAGCCTTGAAATTTAGATAACAAATCCCACGGGCAGTTCAAGACGATTAGCAGCTAAAAGGGCTGTGTTTGTAAGAATTGATTGAGTTGGTCCATCGGCAACAATGATTCCACCATTTAAAATAACTGAGCGAGCACAAATCTCATGGGCGTATGGAAGATCATGGGTAACCATGACTATCGTGATATCGAGTGAGCGCAAAATATCAGCTAATTCACGCCGGCTAGCTGGATCAAGATTTGATGAGGGCTCATCTAGAACAAGGATTTCTGGCTTCATGGCAAGCACGGTCGCTACTGCGACTCTGCGTCGTTGCCCAAATGACAGGTGATGCGGTGGTCGATCGCGAAATTCGAGCATTCCGACCAGCTGCAGTGCTTCATTAACTACTGCATTGAGTTCATCTGCCCGCAGCCCCATGTTGTAAGGACCAAATGCAACATCCTCTGCAACTGTTGGCATGAAGAGTTGGTCATCAGGATCTTGAAAAACGATTCCAACTTTCGAACGAATCTCCTTGATTGACTCTTTGTTCTTGGAATCAACGAGTTGTCCTGCAACATGAATCGAGCCATGAGATGTTGGGTGGATGCCATTCATATGCATCACAAGAGTTGTTTTACCAGCACCATTTGGCCCAAGAAGTGCAACGCGTTCTCCCTTTTGAATGGAGAGGTTTACACCGAAAAGAGCTTGATTGCCATCAGGATATGCAAAGGCGAGCTCTTTGATTTCTAGGCTAGGCGTGTTCATTACATTTTTTCAATCAGTAATTGAGCGATAAAAATAGTTGCAGCAACAAGTGGATACATCATTGCTTTGAGCCAGACTGTGGCTTTATGTTCAATCTGCTCTTCATGGGGCAAGACCCCTTCATATCCACGAGACAACATAGAAAGGTGAACTCTTTCTCCTCGCTCATACGAGCGAATGAATAATGCACCAGCAGCTGTTGCCAAGACTTTCCAGTGCTTAACTCCGGTTGCTTCAAAACCACGTGACTCACGCGCAACCTTCATGCGCTCCATTTCATCGTTTACAACATTGACATAGCGCAACATGAAAGATGCGATCTGCACCATAAGAACCGGAAGTCGTAAGCGTTCAAGGCCTCGAAGAATTTCTCGGGCCGTTGTTGATGTGGACAAAATAATTGCAGTCATAACACCGAGGGTTCCTTTAGCAACGATTCCAGAGCCGGCAATTAAACCCTCACGATAAAGATCAAAAGGACCGACTTGAATTTTTTCTCCTGTTCCAAAAAATGGCATCAGTATTGCGAAGAAAATAAAGGGAATTTCAATCAATGAACGCTTAAAAAGAAGGGAAAAAGGTATTTTTGCAATGAAGACCACCGTCAGAAGCCACAGGATGTAGGCGATGAATGCCCCCCATTGAGTAATGGGGGTAGAGACAATGATCAAAATAAATGCAATAGCAGCAATGATTTTAAGGTGAGATGGTAGGGAATGAACTAAAGAGTGGCGATGTAGGTAGAGCCGCTCACCCACATCATGACCGTGGTGATGGTTCTCCTGTTCGACTCTAATTTCTATCCTTTTTCGGTTTACGTGCAAGCAACCTAAAGCCAAGACCAGCAACAATTGCAGTCCCGACTACACCGATAACGCCAGCAACACCTACTGATGCGCGTTCATTTTGAATTCCCTTAACTCCGTAATCTGCCAGAGTTCCCTTTGAATTGGAGTGCTCTTTAGCTGTTTGAATAAAGCCAATATCGTTCGCGACTTTTTCTAAGCCATCAGGGGAAGATGAGGCATAAAAAGATATAACGCCTGCAAGAAATAGAGAAACGACCAATCCAGAGAGATAAAACTTGCGATTAGTGAGCACTTCGAATCTCCAACTTTTGAACATTGTTCTTCCATCCATAAACCAAATCACTCCGACTTGCTAAGACCGCACTCACAGTCAAGCCGGTAATAAAAGCTTCGCCAATTCCAATCAAGATGTGTGTCCCAACCATTGCACCTAAAACAGTGGATACCGAAAAAGTTGCAGTCGCGCCCATTGCATATTGGATTGTGAATCCGACCGCTGCTGCTGGAACTGATAACAATCCACCAATTGCCGCAGCTAAAGAGATGGAAGATTTATTCTTTGGCAAAATCTTGCGCAGCACTAGGAAGATTCCATAACCAGCCCACACACCAATTACTCCCATGTTAAAAACATTTAACCCAATTGCAGTTAATCCGCCATCAGCAAATAAGAACCCTTGCATGATCAGCACGACAGCTAATGCCAATGTTGCAGCCCACGGCCCCACCAAAACGGCGGCGAGTGCGCCTCCCAGCAAGTGACCACTTGTTCCTGCAGCAACAGGGAAGTTGAGCATTTGAACAGCGAAGATGAAGACTGCGGTTAATCCGGCTAGAGGAGCGGTTTTTTCATCAAGTTGGGTGCGAGCGCCTTTGAGCGCAGTTGCTACTCCAGCGGCAGCTAAGCCTGCAAAGATCGCTGAGGTTTGGACATCAATAAAGCCATCAGGGATATGCATGCTCAGATTTTAGCCTAGATGCAAACCATTCGCATCTAGAAAATAAGCATCGCGCTCCGGCCAAGCCTGCCCTTCTAGGTCAATCCAGAGGGCCATCTATTTCAAACGAGTTTAAGGTTGGCGGATGCGCCTTCCCTTGGTTTCTCTCTTAGTCCTAGGGCTAATGTCACCAGTTTCAGCGCCAGCGCAAGAATGCAACTGGCAAGCCGGTTGGGTACAGGCTGAGAATGCAAAGGTCGGAAACAAAAACTGGGATTCAGATGTCGTGATGCGCTTTAGCGCAGATTTCATTAGGCGCAAAGAAGCCAAACGGGTTGAAGGTTACTTTGATCAGACAAGCATTAGTTGTGGGCAGAGTGCATCCTTGAAAATCATGGGTACTAAATCAGCAGATATCTCGCTCTATCGCATTGGATATTACAAAGGAGCTGGCGCTCGCTTAATAACAACAATTAAAAATGCAAAGCAAATTACAGCGACGCAATCGACTCCACCCGGTCAGTATCTAGTTAAGTTAAAATCACGAGGTTATCGATCTACATTTGTCCCACTTATGATCACAGGGCAAGTCCCAAGCAATGTAACTTTTATTTCCTCAGTTCTCACGTGGCAGGCATACAACCAGTGGGGCGGAGAGTCACTCTATAAAGGTGCCGATGGACAAAGAGAAACCAGAGCAATTTCGGTTTCACTTGATCGTCCTTATGATGGGGATGGTTCTGGGCAATTTAGATATATGGAACAACCTCTTATTCAGTTGATGGAGCGACTCAACTTAGATATCAATTACCTAACAGATGTTGATTTAGATAAAGCACCTGAAATTAACTCAGCCTCTATTGTTCTGGGTGGGCATAGCGAGTATTGGACTCAGGCGATGCGAGATGTAATTGAAAAAGAAATCAATGAGGGCACGAATTTATTAGTTTTTGGTGGTAATACTGCGTATGCCAAAACATATCTCATTGACCGAACGATGAATGAAAGAATTCCTTATCGTGACATTAATCAACCGGAATCTTTGTTTATGGGTTCACAGTTTTTTGCAGTTGGGATCAAAAAAGATTTAGAAGTACAGGCAGCACAGAGTTGGCCCTTTAATGTCCTAGGCCAATCGGAGAAAATCAAAGGTATTTATGGCTATGAAGCCGACACGGCGATGGGAACTCAAGGTCCTGGGATTGAAGTGTTGGCAAGAGCAAGCATCAGCCCTACAGAGAAGGGTTTTGTTGCGATGAGCACCTACTACGCAGCACCTAGCGGGGCAGGAGTGTTAAACCTGGGCACTAATGCCTGGGTGTGCGCAATGGCCAACCGTTGCCCGTGGGGCCATAGCTTTGATGCAAAGACTGTGCAACAAATTCGAAAAGTAACCACAGCAATTATTGAGCAAGCCGGGCGAGAAAAGATTGGGAATTGGCGAGTGCCACATATCGATATTCCCACTCGCCCCTAAGAGTTAGCGTATAGAGTCACACTCGTGAGTGAAGATGATGACATGGAAGAACTCATCACCGAGGAAATGCTTTGGGATCGAATTCCTGAAGTAGATGGCGAAGAACGCGCCAGCACTTATTATGAATTAAGTGCTCGAATTTATGCACGTGGACAATACGACGAAGCATTAGCGTTAGCTGAAACTGCGCGCGATATTTACTCAACACTTGGAGATAGCGCACCAAGTGAGGGATTAGCTCAGGCATATTCTGCAATCGGCTATAACTTAAATCAATTAAAGCGTATGGATGAAGCTGCAACTGCAATGAGTAAAGCAGTCGAAATTTTGCGTGAGAACAAATCTCCGATTGCACTGGAACTTGCTTGCACACTAGGTGAGTGGTGGTACACCTCAAAGCAGTATGACAAAGTTGTTGAAACAATGAATGAGTGCGCTCAAGAGCATTTAGTAGATGGAAATGAAATTGGGGCAGCAAATGATCTACACCTCATAGGGTGTGCTGAGCGTGAACTAAAAAACTATGAAAGATCTATTGACGCATTCAAAGAGGCTCGCGCACTATTTAAGCGAAACAAAGAAGTTATTCATGTTGCTCGTTGTGATCAAAAAATAGCATCTTGCTTAATTGAATTAGGCGAGGGCGAATTAGCCATTGAAACCGCCCGCAAAGCAGTTGATGTCTTTGAAACTGGGCATGATCATCGTCGTGAAACTTTTGCTCAATTTGAATACGGCAAGGCTCAGATTCTGCTCGAGAAATTCGATGACGCATTAGCCACCTTGGAGCAGGTGCTCTCAGTAGTGAGTGAAGATGAGCCTAAAGACTTCGAATTTATCGTTGATGTTGAGACAAGAATTGCGAAGATTATTCGCATGCAGGGCCGAACTGATGAGGCCGATGAGATTGAACGTCGCCTGAAGTCAGTGCAGGAGACACTAAATGAAGAGCCGCGGGCTTGATTGAGCATCTAAAAACTTTGCCTGAAATCCGTATAACGATGGTTTGTATGGGAAATATCTGTCGCTCACCTATGGCTGCAGCTGTTCTATCAAATCGCACAGCACAGTGGAGCTCACCCAAGATCATTGTTGATAGTTCTGGAACAAGTGCTTGGCATATTGGTCAAGGTGCACACCCAACGTCACAAAAAACCTGGGAAAAAGCGGGCTACAAGTACTCCCACTCTGCGCGCCAATTTAAGTCAAGTGATTTCTTTGAATCAGATTTAATTTTAGTGATGGATTCAAATAACTATAAGAAGGTAATTGAACTTGCACCGGATAATGATTCCCGGAGCAAAGTTTTCTACCTACGTAGCTTTGATCCAGCTCTATCGGCAATTGATCCTGCGTCAGCACAATTCAATAAATTAGAGGTTCCAGACCCATATGACAAATCCAGTGAAGTCTATGAAGAGACCCTCTTTATGATTGAGCGCGCCGTAGATGGATTGTTGCAAGAACTATCGCACCAATAAGTGCGCCAATAGCAGCGACAACAAGAGGCCACTGAATATCACCTTTACTCCACAGTGCACCCCCCCAAATACCAGCACCAAGAATGGCAAAATTCATTGATGCTTGGTAAACACCTTGAGCACGACCGCGATGATTTGCTTCACTTAATCCTGCAATCCAAGCTTTACCAACTCCATCAGTCAGTGCTGGAAACAATCCGTAAAGTACTAAAGCGATGAGTGCAACTGTGTGGTTTTGTGTTAACCCTAAAGTTGCATAGGCCGCAGCAAAAGCAACTAAACCAACAGAATAGACAACTCTTGGTGAGTATTTATCGGCAATAGCACCACCTGGATAAGCTGCCAGGACGGTTACTGCACTAAAGAGCATGTATGAAAGAACTACACCCTGAGTTGAGAATCCAATGTCGTAAAGGCGCAGTAATAAAAGCGCATCTGGAATATTTGTTAGTTGAATGAGCACCAAAATTGTGATCGATTTCTTAAGAGGTGCTGGTAAAGGCGGATGTTTCACCTTGACTTTAACTTCAACTTTTTTTGGCTTTACAAAGTTTTCTCTAATAAACAAGGTGAGTAATCCAGAAATTATTGCTGGGATTAATGCCCACATCGCAACTGCTCGCACATCACCATCGAGCATTGCTAAACCGATTAGCGCAATGCCAGGTCCGATAACCGCGCCGATATTGTCGCCTGTGCGGTGGAATCCAAAAGCTTTGCCAAGATGGGCTTTATCTACAGAATCAGCGATTAAGGCATCACGTGGTGCACTGCGCATGCCTTTGCCAATTCGATCAGTAACGCGACCAAGAAAAACAAGAGGCCAAGATGTTGCAACTACTACAAATGCTTTGCCGAGACCAGCCAATGTGTATCCAGATATGACAAATGGTTTGCGACCCAAACGATCACTAGATTTTCCACTAATCAATTTGGTAAATCCGGCTGCCGCTTCAGCGCATCCTTCGATTAGACCTAGAGCCAATGGCGCTGCACCAATGACACCTGTGAGCAGAATTGGGAGTAGTGGGTATAGAAGTTCGCTAGCAGCATCTTGAGCGAGTGAAACAATAGTGAGCAGAATTAAATTGCGTGTGAGCCAGACTCTTTTCATAGCGGCAAGTGCTGCAACGCCCAGTGATACATAGCAATTGCTCCCGCAGCAGATGCGTTCATTGACCTTGTAGAACCATATTGATTGATTTCATAAAGTACTTCGCAGACGGCAATTCCTTCTTCTGACATTCCTGCACCTTCTTGCCCAAACAAAAAAACACACTTTTCAGGAAGCTTCGCGGATTCGAGTTGTTTAGAGCCAGGAACATTATCAATTCCAATTATAGGTAAGTCATTTTCTTTACACCACACTGCAAAATCTTCAACGGTTGGATGGTGGTGCACAGTTAAATATCTATCCGTCACCATGGCACCACGCTTGTTCCAATCGCGCTTACCAACGATATGAACGCCAGAGACGTTAAATGCATTTGCAGTACGAACAATTGATCCAATATTTAAATCATGTTGCCAGTTTTCAATAGCAATCTGCAATTTGTGACGCTTTGAATCAAGATCAGCGACGATAGCCTCAACGGTCCAATATCGGTAGTGATCTAAAACATTTCTGCGATCACCATTGAGTAGTAACTCAGGATCATAATGAGCGCCTTCTGGCCACGGTTTTTCATGAGGTCCAACACCAACTACTGGGAAGAATTCACCTGGGCCAATTGAGGCCGGGGTAGTTGGATTAGACATGTAGTCACTCTAAACTGAATGCATGTCAGCCATCAATACGGTCCTTTACGTAGTCCACCTTCTATGCGTGGTTGCAATTCTTGTCTTATTGCTACTGCAGTGGAATAAGAATCCACGCAAATTCAACCCAGGAATTTTGCATGCCAGCCTTACGGCTCTTATTACTGGCCTTGCAATGGTGGGTATGTGGGGTGTTGTTCATCCTGATGAAGCTCTTAACCACACAAAAACTGGGCTTAAAATGTTAATCCTTCTCGCGATTCTGGTAACTGGCTATATAAATCTTAAGAAACCTGTTTTGACTAAAAAAACATTGCTTCTTTTAGTTGGACTAACGACCACCAATATCCTAATTGCTTCAGTGTGGCGCTGACAAATAGATGCGCTCTCGTAAATTTATATTCGTACTTGCGCTAGCAACGGTTTTTACCGCAGCACCTGCAAGTGCGGTGCTGTCACCGGCCTCAATCCCAGCCGCCTTTGAGGAACTCTTAAGTCAGCCATCTTTATCCAATCCGGCGATGGTTTTAATTGATGGGTCAAGTGGTGAGGTAATTTTTGAAAAGAACGCTTATTCACAGCGCAAACCTGCATCAGTGATGAAGATCTTTGCTGGGGCTGTTGCAATCAAACATTTAGATATGCAATCTCGACTCACAACAAAAATTTCGCATGGAATAAATGAAAAAACTTTAGTAATCCAGGGAAGTTATGATCCTTGGATAAGTCTAAGTCATAGTGTTGCTAAGAAGATGGATCGAGCTTCATTGCCATACTTAGCATTCAACACTTTATCTGCAGTTAAAAAAAGCAATAAAGGTTCGCTCAAAGGAATCACAATTCTATATTCAGAACTGTATTCCCAAGATGTGAGTAATCTCAAAGCTTTTTGGGCAAAGCGTGGATTTAAACCCGTGATGAAGGCAGTAAGTAGTGACGAGACTTTGCTTAACGCTAATGAATTCATAGTTGGTGATGAGTCACCAGAAATTTTTAAGATGCTTGACTACACAATTATGTGGAGTGAAAATAACCTTTCTGAGAGATTGGCTCGATTATCTGCACGGGCTGCTGGAAATTCATTTAGTGCCAAAGGAGTTGCCCAAGTTTTTGAGGCATTGCTTGTTGAGTATGGAATTGATTCCAGCAAGCTAGTCGCTAAAGATGCCAGCGGGTTGTCTAAAGAGAATCGCATAACTGCCAGCATGATGGGTCAACTTCTCTATCAACTTCGTAAAGATCCGAAATATTCACTTCTATATGATTCCCTGCCTGTTGGTGGGGTCTCAGGAACTTTGCAATCACGTTTTCTCACCACAGCGCCGGGTGCGGTGGGATTAGTTCGAGCAAAGACAGGAACTCTCAATGGAACTGTGACTTTGGCCGGTTATGTTGAATCAACTGATCGTGAGTATGTCTTTGTTACTTTGGCCGATGATATTTCAAGAGGTGCAAAATCAAGCGCTAAAGCCCGAGCAGCCATCGATAGATTGCTAGGAAGAATCGCTGCACCGAATATTCCAGCAGTGATTTCTGAAGCGCCAACTACCCCTTAATTATTTATTATCAAAAATCTTGACTGATCCACCATAACAAGCGACCCATGTGCGTGAGGTTGGAGAGTCATAAGTAATTCCAATTGGTTCATCGCACACTTTTATATTTTGCAATACTTTCATGTCACTTGTGCGCACTTTTGACATTGTGTCACTTACAAAATTGACAACAAAGAGAGCGCTGCCATCACTAGAAATGGCAAGGCTTCGTGCAGCTTTTCCTGTTTTGACTGAGTTACCCGCTTTGTTACTCACAAGATCCCACGATGCAACTCTGCCGGATAAATTCATTGTCACATACATCATTAAATTGTCAGGAGATAAGACAATTGCTCGCGGGTTACTTCCAATTGGAATATAGGAGATAGAGAAATCTTCTAAGTTAATTACATGAATACGGCTGCCACCCATTTCAGCAACATAAGCAAACTTGGAATCATTGCTCACTGCAATACCACGTGGATAACGCCCAATTTTTATTGTTTTAACCACTTTTTGTGTGTCCACAGATATGACTGTGAGGTCATAAGAACACCAATTTGAAACGAGCACAAACTTGTTATTAGGTGTTGTTTCAACAACCTTTGGGACTGATCCAACTGGGTAGACATTATCAATTTCATAATTAGCTAGATTGATTCGGTAGAGAAAGCTTGAATCATATTTAGATGCTGGTGAACAGGTGTCGTGGCCTTCACGGTTAAACCCTTTGCCATACATGGCGTAATTAGTTACATAGAGGTATTTACCATCTGCTGAAAATGCGCCCTCCACGGGTGCTCCTCTATAAGTGGATGTGTATTTTGAATATCCAAATTTTGAGAGCTGAACAGAGTCTGAAACTGTTTTAACAAGTTCAAAAGTATTTGCGTCATAAATTGTGACACTGTGTCTATACATCATGTTATGTGCACTTACTAAGCCATTACCGGAAGATCGCACTGACTTTGGTGAGATGTCACCAGTAATAGTTTTAATAAGGGACATCTTTGTATCAGCAGAAACAACTTCACTCTGCGCCGGTGTTGCTATGACACAGAGTGATGCTATTAGCAAAACCGCTAGATAGTTACGGTGCATGCCCTAACTGTAATGGCTACGACTTAGTCGCCCTCGCCCTCGTTATCATCCTCATCATCGTCGCCCTCACTCATTGGCTTTTTTGCCAGGGGATTAGCAACTCCAGCTGATGCAGGAACTTTGGGTGCGATAGGAGTAACGATTGATGTAGTGCCGGCAGGTGCATTATTAATTGATGCAGGGGCCGATTCGGATTGTGTAGATATTTGAGTTGATCCCACAACGGCAGGAGCAGGAGTTTCAGTGACTCTTGCAGGGTTTTGTCCTAGTGGTTGTCCATAGATTGCCCCAACTCCAATAATCGCTGCCACAACAACCAGCGCCGTGATCGGCAAACCTCTAGAAATCTTGCGAATAAATGCTGATTTATCTGCATCTGCTAATTGGAACCATTCGGGCTTCTTATTTGGTGTAAAGATGTGCTCCGCTCGTTAAAGAGAAAGCAGTCCTTCTGCCTGAGAGCAAACTGGGAAGAATGCACGAGGATGCTGAGTTAATCTAAGGCAGTGAGCACAGTTATGCGGGGCTACCTCGATCTGATGAAGCTTCGGGTGGTTGAACTGCTCCTCGTCTCCACTTTGCCCGCCATGGTCTTGGCCGCAAAAGGCCTCCCGTCATTTTCACTGGCCGCAGCCACAATTTTTGCAGGAACATTAGCTGCAGGAAGTGCCAATGCCTTCAATATGGTTATTGAAAGTGATATCGATAAGTTAATGGCACGCACTGCAAAGCGACCAATTGTCATTGGAGTAATTAGCAAAATGAGTGCAACTGTTTTTGCGACAGTAATTGGAATTATTTCATTATTAATTTTTTGGATGTTTACAACTCCATTAGCCGCACTTCTTGCTCTTATGGCTATTGCTTTTTATGTTTTTGTTTACACAATAACCCTAAAACGACGAACCTCACAGAACATAGTTTGGGGTGGAGCCGCGGGATGCATGCCTGTCCTTATTGGCTGGGCTGCAGTGACTAATTCGCTTTCTCTAACAGCACTTGCATTTTTCATGGTGATCTTCTTTTGGACACCACCGCACTTTTGGTCGCTAGCGATTAAGTACAAAGATGATTATTCAGATGCAGGTATCCCGATGCTTCCAGTTGTTGCAACTAAAGCTCGAGTGCACAAAGAAATGCGGTTCCACACAATAATGATGATCGCTTGTTCTGTTTGGCTGAATATTTCTGCAGGACTTCCGATGTGGTCAATGGGTGTCACAGTGCTACTAGGTCTTGTATTTGCCCGCGAACTTCTTGCCCTAAAGGAAGGCTCCGAGAATTACTCAAAGACAGCTGCCAAGATTTTTCAGTGGTCAATAACGTATTTGAGCTTGTTATCTGTAGTGCTTGTTGCTGCTCAGTTAAGCGCTTGAGTTAAATCCTTTATCAAGTCAGTTGAATGTTCTAAGCCAACAGATAGTCGTAGTACTGATTCTGTAATTCCCATCTCTGCCTGAACTTCAGGACCTAAACGGCGGTGCGTAGTTGAGGCTGGGTGAGTAATTAGTGACTTGCTATCACCTAAGTTATTGGAGATATCAATGACTCTGAGCTTATTCATAAAGGCGAACACAGCCTCCTGAGTACCTGCAAATTCAATACCAATAGTTGTTCCGCCACCTGACATCTGCTTCTTAGCCAACTCATATGCAGGATGGGATCTAAGTCCAGGAAAGCGAACAGATTTGATTTCCCTGTGGCTCTCAAGAAATTCAGCAACGGCTTGAGCATTCTCGCTCATGCGCTGAACACGCATCTCCATAGTTTCTAGAGATTTCACTAAAATCCAAGCATTGAATGCACTGAGTGCAGGGCCGGTATGTCGAACAAAAGGGAGAACTTTCTCAAATATATATTCACGTGAGCCAAGTAAAGCACCGGCTAACACACGGCCTTGACCATCAATATGTTTTGTTGCTGAATACATAACAACGTCGGCACCTAGTTGAAGTGGCTTTTGCAGAATGGGTGATGCCATGACGTTATCAACAATTACTGTTGCACCTACTTTATGAGCAAGATCACTCACCATTCTAATATCTACGATTTCAAGTAATGGATTACTTGGAGTTTCTATAAAGACTGCCTTAGTAGGTTTACTCAAAGCCTTTGCCCACACAGCGGGGTCATTTCCTTTTACAAGTTCAAAAGTTACGCCCCACTTTGGCAACATTTCTGTAATGACTACATGACAAGAAGAAAACATTGCAGCAGATGCAACAACATGGTCTCCTTGTTCAACAATGCAAGCAAGAGATGCAAACATTGCAGACATTCCAGAGCCGGTAGCAACGCAGTATTCAGCGCCTTCAATTGCCGCTAGGCGTTGTTCAAACATCGCAATTGTTGGGTTATGGAAGCGGCTATAGAGGAAATGATCGGTTTCTTCAGCAAAGGAAGAAAAGGCCTCTTCAGCTGAGGAATAAGTGAATCCACTATTTAGATACAGAGCTTCAGATGTTTCACCAAAACCCGAGCGTGCAAGACCTGTGCGCACAGAGTGAGTTTGTGGGTGGAGCTCCCACTGTGGCTCTTCGCGCTCGTTGAGGGGTTGCAGACCCCAAGGTCGTGTGCTCATGGGCTGATTGTGGCAGAGTTATTCCCATGTCCAATACGGCGATTTCGGTAAGTGACTTAAGCAAGAAATATGGAGATCAAGTGGCGGTTTCCCATGCCACATTCGAAGTTCCTCTTGGAACTATCTGTGGCTTTGTCGGGCCTAATGGCTCAGGTAAAACAACAACGATGCGGATGCTTTTAGGGCTCATTACTCCAACAGGTGGTACTGGTGAAATCTTGGGTGAATCAATTAAGCATCCAGAGAAGTATCTGCCCCGTGTTGGTGCGATGATCGAAGGGCCAGCTTTCTATCCGGCGTTAAGTGGAAAAGAAAATTTAAATGTTTTAGCCACCCTGGGTGGATTCTCAACAGATCGTGTTCAGGGATTGTTAGAGCAAGTTGGTTTAGGCGATCGCGGAAAATCTAAATTCAAGACATATTCACTAGGAATGAAACAGCGTTTAGGTATTGCAGCAGCATTGTTGCCCAATCCAAAGTTGTTAATGCTAGATGAACCAACAAATGGTTTAGATCCTGAAGGAATTCAAGAAGTTCGAGCTTTACTTCGCTCTCTAGCTAATGATGGAACGTCAGTCTTTGTTTCATCTCACTTACTTTCAGAGCTTGAATTGATAAGTGATTTCCTAGTCATGCTTCGCAAGGGTGAAGTTGTTTTCACTGGAAAAATGAGTGATTTAATGCTGAGCCAACAGCCAGTGATTATCGCTAAAGGTGCACACGAGAATGACTTAACTTTGTTATTAGCAATTGCGCAGCAAGCAGGACACAACGCAACTATCCGCGATGGAGCTGTTCATGTTCAGGGCCCAGCAGATTGGGCTATTGAATTTAATCGCGCAGCCTTTAATGTTGGAATTACTCTGTCCCAGCTCACGCCACAGCTACCTAACTTGGAAGAAACATTCTTTGAAATGACAGGTGACAAATAATGTGGCATGTGGTTTTTGCAGAACTACGCAAACTCCGTCGCCCAACGTTGTTTTTTGGAACTATGGGCGCAGTTGTATTCTTCAGCGCACTCTTTTCTTCACTCTTATTTCTACTGATTGATTCACCACAGGGAAACTCTGATCGTGGACGTACCGTTGGCCGGGAAGTACTAGGACTAGCAACAGGTGGGGTTCAGGGATTTAGCAATGTGGGTGGATTTTTAGGAATCATCGCCCTCTGTGTCTTTGCCGCGCAAACTGCGCAGGAATATACCTATGGGACTCTTCGTAATCTATTAGTTCGACAACCTGGGCGTCTGCGTATTTTGTTGGGCAAATTCATTGCGATGAAGTTGTTTGCTTTGCTCATGATTGTTTTATCAGCCTTTGTCAGTATCGGTGCCTCTGTGATTTTGGCCCCAGGAGCCGAAGTATCAACCGATCTTTGGTTTGGCGCTGATGGCCGCCATGCAATCTTTACAACCTTTGTTAACGTCACAATTTCAGTTATTGGCTTTGGAACTATTGGAATGGTGCTTGGTTTGCTACTTCGATCACCTATCAGTGCAATTTCATTTGGTGTTTTATGGTTACTAATCGTTGAAAACCTGTTAATCGCAGTAAAAAACTCTTGGGAAAAGTGGTTGCCAGGTGCGCAGTTGAATGCAATCGCAACAGGCGGGGGTCCAACTGGAAGTTCAGAGGGAATCGAATTTTCACAGGCACTTCTAGTTGGTGGAATCTATGTTGCCATTGGGGCAACGGTTGCATCATTCCTGTTTGTCCGCCGTGATGTAGCTAATTAGAGACACCAGCACTTAAACACATGGTTTTCTAAAGAACATCATTTATTATTAAGGCCTTCCCCCGGAGGTCTTAACTTGAAAAAATACCGAGCGATTTCACTCGCTCTTGCCCTTAGTCTGACGCTCACGTCAGCGCCGGCTGTAGCAAAGACCCCCAAACCAACATTGGCTGAAATTGAAGCTGCAAAGAAAGTCGAAGCTGCAAAGAAAAAAGCTGCTGATGCACAAGCTGCAAAATTAGCTAAAGCCAATCAGAGTCTTAGAACTTTAACCGCTAAAGCAAATGCTGCAACTGCTCTTTATGTGAAAGCTCAAAGAGAATTAGCAGTGGCAGTGGCAGCTGCGCGTGCTGCAGCACAATATGCAGCCGAAACTGCTGCATCTGTTTCAGAAGCACATCAAGTTATTGGACGGCTTGCAACAAATGCTTACATTATGGGTGGAAGTATGACCGACATCGAGCCGTTACTTAGTTCAAACGGGCCACAAGACCTAATAGATCAATTAAGTACATTAAGTAACTTAGGAACAAAGAATTCAATTGCACTCGACCGCTTTAAAGCGGCGGAAGTAGTTGCACGAGCCGCAAAAAAAGCCGCAGATGATGCAAAGCTTGTCCAACAACAAGCGACAGAAAAAGTTGCTGCTGCCAAGAAAGTAGCAGATGATGCAAAGGCTGAACAGGCAGAAGAAGTTGCGAAGTTACAAAAAGTGCAGGACGCTCTAATGAAAGAGTTGCTGAGTGCTAGAAAAGTCAGAACAACACTAGAGCAACAGAGGCAGTTAGCTCTGCTTGAAGAATCTCAAGCAAATCAAGCTACCCAAACACCAGGACAAAAGAGTGTATGGCCAGATATTGGCTTCAAGGGACGATCGACAATTAGAACTACACAAGCACAGCGAGATAAAGCTGTGGCTTTTGCCAAAGCTCAAGTTCTTGCACGAAAGCCATACGTCTGGGGATCCGAGGGGCCAAATACTTTTGACTGCTCTGGTTTAGTGTATGCAGCTTATAAGTCTGCAGGTTTGGGATGGCCAAATTGGGATCGTCTTAACTCGGCGCTGTATTCGGGCTATACAAAGCACGTCTCACTCAATGATTTGGTCCCAGGTGATCTTTTGTTCTATTCCTACAAGGGCACAATCTCAACAATTCATCACATCTCTATTTACGCTGGAAACGGCATGATGTGGGAGGCCAACTCCAAAGATAAAGGCCTTTTGTTCTCAAGCATTTACAGCGTTAAGGGTTTAATGCCATTTGGTGGTCGGGTCTAGTCTTAAGGCATGAGTTCACAGCTGCCAGCTATTCGCAGTGCAGTTCGCCCCTTCCTAGAAAAGATGGAAGCTGGCGATCGCATCGTTGTTGCAATTTCAGGTGGGGCAGATTCTTTAGCTCTTGCCTACGCACTCTCACAAGAAGTTAAGAAGTTAGCAATTCAACTTTCTGCAGTAACAATTGATCATCAACTTCAAAGTAAATCTAGTGAGCAAGCAAACCAAGTTGTGGAACAAATGAAGAAACTTAATCTTGAATGCAGTATTGTGAAAGTTAATGTTGAAATCACAGAAGGTTTAGAAGCTTCAGCTCGTAAGGCCCGATATGTTGCATTAGATAGTTTGCAGGCCGATGCAATTTTCTTAGGTCATACTCACAATGATCAGGCTGAAAGTGTTTTGCTTGGTCTTGCGCGAGGTTCGGGTACACGATCACTTTCAGGTATGGCAGAAGTAAATGGAAGATACATTCGACCTTTTCTTGCAATTACTCGTGAACAAACCGAAAGCGCTTGCGGTGAAATTGGTTTAACTCCATGGACTGACCCACATAATAAAGATTCACAATTTGCCAGAGTGCGTGTGCGCATGCAGGCACTTCCAGTTTTAGAAGAAACGATTGGTCCAGGAATTTCAGATGCATTAGTTCGTAGCTCACAGTTACTCAGAGATGATGCAGATGCACTTGATCAATGGGCAGAAGAAGAGATTGTTGGATTAGATCTCCATGATTTAGATTGTTCCTACTTACAGGCTCTTCCTAGAGCCATCCGATCTCGAATTATCCGCCGAGCCATCTATGCCACTGGCGCCCCTTCAGGATCTCTCACAGCCGAGCATGTAGGGGCAGTTGAGGCCCTGATTTGTGCGTGGAATGGCCAAGGCCCCGCTCATTTACCCGGCGGTGTGAAGGTTGAGCGTTTTTCGGGCAGACTTTCGCTCTCACGCCACCAACCATAGGGAGCACCGTGGATTTAGCAGCAATCTCAGGCGATATCGAACGCGTCATCGTCACCGAAGAAGCTTTGCAAGCACGCATTAAAGAACTTGCTGCACAGGTAGATAAAGATTACGAAGGTAGAGACCTTCTGCTTGTCGGTGTATTAAAAGGGGCTGTAATGGCTGTTGCCGATCTTTCACGTGCACTTCAACGTCACGTTGAAATGGACTGGATGGCAGTTTCTTCATATGGCTCTGGAACCAAATCAAGTGGAGTCGTTCGAATCTTGAAAGATTTAGATCGCGACATCACTGGCCGAAATGTTTTAATCGTTGAAGATATTGTTGATTCAGGTTTAACGCTTTCTTGGCTTAAATCAAATCTTGAATCACGTGGTGTAGGAAGCGTTGAAATTCTCTCAATCTTGAGAAAACCAGAAGCTGCAAAGGTTCATGTGGATGTTAAATATGTGGGATTTGAAATTCCACCTGATTTCGTAATCGGTTACGGACTAGATTTTGATGAAAAATATCGCAACCTTCCTTTTATTGCTGTGCTTGCCAAGCACATGTATTCATAAGAATTCATTCCCCACGAAACGAGACTATTAAGTTATGACAGACGTTAAGAAATCAAAGAAGAAGAGCCCGGTAAAGAAGAGTTTTTCCGGCAAAGCTCCTTCTAAGAAGCCAACAACTCGTTCTGGCCGTATTCTTCGCGGACCGTTGTTTTGGATTCTTGTTGCAATACTTGGCGTTTCCGTCTTTGGTCAGATTAGCGCTGCAGGAAATCGCTATACGCAAATCGAAACCTCACAAGCACTTGATGCAATTGCACGTTCTTCAGTTGAGTCAGCTGTGATTGTTGATAAAGATCAAAAGATTCGCTTAATACTTAAGCCAAGTTCTCCTATTAATGGTGCAACAAAGGTGGAAGCCTCATACGTGGCTCGCCAAGAGCCCACGATTATCGATGCTTTGACAGGAAATCCACCTTCAAAAGGCTGGAATGTAAAGGTCCCATCACAGTCATTACTAGTTTCATTCTTGATGTCGATCGTTCCCTTCTTACTCATCGGATTCCTTTTCTTTTGGATGATGAGTCAGGCTCAAGGTGGAAACAAAGTATTCCAATTTGGAAGATCGAGAGCAAAACTTCAAAGTAACGATGTTCCAAAAACAACATTTAAAGATGTCGCTGGCGCCGAAGAAGCAATCGCTGAACTTGATGAGAATAAGGATTTTCTGGCTAACCCAGATAAGTACGGCGCATTAGGTGCAAAAATTCCAAAGGGCGTTTTGCTCTTTGGTCCTCCAGGAACGGGTAAGACTCTTCTTGCTCGCGCAGTTGCCGGTGAAGCAAATGTTCCATTCTATTCAATCTCAGGATCTGATTTCGTAGAAATGTTTGTTGGTGTTGGCGCAGCACGTGTCCGTGATCTTTTCAATCAAGCTAAAGAGAACGCGCCTGCAATTGTTTTCGTAGATGAAATTGACGCTGTCGGTCGCCAGCGTGGTGCGGGTATGGGTGGCGGTCATGATGAGCGCGAGCAAACGCTCAACCAGTTACTAGTTGAGATGGATGGCTTTGAAGAAAATACTAAAGTTATTTTGATTGCTGCAACTAACCGACCAGATGTTTTGGATCCTGCTCTGCTTCGTCCAGGGCGCTTTGATCGCCAAATTGCTGTGGATCGTCCAGATCTCAAAGGACGTGAAGCAATTCTTGCCGTGCACGCAAAGGGCAAACCATTAAGTGATGGTGTCAAGCTTTTGGATTACGCACGCCGCACGCCAGGATTTACTGGAGCAGATCTTGCTAACGTTCTAAACGAAGCAGCTTTGCTTACAGCGCGTGAAGAGAAGAAGTTAATTACTAACAAAGAACTTGATGAGTCAATTGATCGCGTCATGGCTGGACCACAGCGTAAATCAAGGATTATGAGTGATTCTGAGCGTCGAGTAACGGCGTATCACGAGGCAGGCCATGCACTTGTTGCACATGCTTTGCCACATACAGATCCAGTCCACAAAATCACAATCATGCCTCGCGGTCGCGCTCTTGGTTACACCATGGTGCTACCTGATGAGGATAAGTACTCAACCACTCGCAATCAACTATTGGACCAACTGGCATATTCATTGGGTGGTCGCGCAGCGGAAGAATTGATTTTCCATGATCCTTCAACTGGTGCATCAAATGATATTGAAAAAGCAACTGCGCTTGCCCGTGCGATGGTCACACAATATGGAATGACTGAAGCAATTGGTGCAATCAAACTTGGTGGTGGAAGTTCTGAGCCGTTCATGGGTCGTGACTACGGACATCAACGTGACTATTCAGAAACCATTGCTGCTGTTGTTGACCGCGAAGTTCGCACACTTATTGAAAATGCTCATCAAGAAGCCTTCGATATTTTGGTTGCAAATCGCAAGATTCTCGATGAGATGGTTTTAGAACTACTTGAAAAGGAAACTCTCAACAAGGACGATATTGCCGTTATCTTTAAAAAGGTTCGTGCAGTAACACCGCGTCCAGCCTGGACAGGTTCACCTACTCGGATTCCTTCAGCGCAACCTCCGGTTGATGTTCCCGAAAGAATTGTTGAAGTTGAAGCAAAGAAGCCGACTCGTCGAAAGAAGTCTGTAAGTGACGATAAGTAAAATCTCAGTGACCGATGGTCGTGCTTCAGGTCCTTATGACCAAGCGCGCGCCGAAAAAGCTGTGCGCGAACTGCTTCTTGCATTGGGTGAAGATCCAGATCGTGAAGGCTTAAAAGAAACTCCGGCGCGTGTAGCAAAGGCGATGAAAGAAAACTTTGAAGGCCTATGGCAATCGCCAGAAGATGTCTTAACTACAACTTTTGACATTGGCCATGAAGAGCTAGTAATTGTGCGCGATATTGAGGTTTTTTCACAATGTGAACACCACCTAACTCCTTTCCATGGTGTTGCACATGTTGGGTACATTCCTAGTGGAAAAATCACTGGTCTTTCCAAGATTGCGCGTTTGGTAGATATGTATTCACGCAGACCACAAGTGCAAGAGCGTCTCACAACACAGATTGCTGATGCGATGGTCGAAATCTTGAATCCACTGGGTGTAATTGTGATTATTGATTGCGAGCATTTGTGTATGTCTATGCGCGGAGTGAAGAAGTCCAATGCACGTACAACGACAAGTGCTGTGCGCGGAGTATTACAAAATACTGCAACTCGTGCTGAAGCGATTAGCTTAATTACAAATCGGTAAAGACCATGATTGTCATGGGCATTTTGAATGTCACACCAGATTCTTTTGCTGACGGTGGACGCCATAATGATTTTGAAGCTGCAGTAAATCGTGGACAAGAAATGTTGGCTGAGGGCGCAGACATCATTGATATCGGTGGTGAATCGACTAAGCCAGGTGCTGATCGGGTCTCAGAAGAAGAAGAACTTGCTCGTGTAATCCCAGTAGTAAAAGAATTGGCAAAAGCGGGTGCACGAATTAGCATCGACACAATGCGAGCAAGTACTGCAAAAGCTGCAATTGAGGCTGGTGCCCAAATCATTAATGATGTCAGTGGCGGATTAGCTGATCCGAATATGTTGCCAACAGCAGCTCAACTAGGTGTGCCATACATAGCCATGCATTGGCGTGGGCACTCTAAAGATATGAATTCACGGGCAGTGTATGGCGATGTAGTCAAAGATGTTATTTCAGAGATACAAGAGAGAGTCAGTGCAGCTTTAGATGCTGGAATTACTAAAGACAAGTTGATAATTGATCCAGGCATAGGTTTTGCCAAAGATGCCCATCACAACTGGGAAATCATTGATTCCATTGATAAATTCGTTGGCCTTGGATATCCGGTATTAATCGGGGCATCGCGCAAGCGCTTTCTTGGTGGAGACAACCCCGATGAGCGCGAAGCAGCAACTATCGAGCTAACTAAACGCTTATCCACCTCAGGCATTTGGGGAGTTAGAGTTCACTCTGTGAAACCTCACAAGGAAGTTCTTAACTCATGAGTGATCAGATATTTCTAACTGGCATTGCAGGTTTTGGATATCACGGTCTCTTTGATCATGAGCGACAAAATGGTCAGGATTTCTTTGTTGATGTTGCATTGACGGTGGATTTAACCGCTGCCTCTAAAAACGATGAAATTAACGACACCGTCAATTATGCAGAGATTACCAACTTAGTAGTAACTCACATCACCACTGAACCAGTTAACTTAATTGAGAAATTAGCTGGTCGTATTGCAGATCAGATTCTTAAAGACCACTCTAAAGTTTTAGTAGTTACAGTCACAGTTCATAAGCCACAAGCGCCAGTAGATGCAGTGCTTAAGGATATTGCCGTGCAGGTCACGCGTAAGCGATGAAGGCAGTTATTGCACTCGGTGCAAATATTGGGAATTCAAGAGAAAATCTAGATATCGCTATCGCTCTGTTGAAAGAAGCGACTGATTTTCAAAGCGTTTCTTCTTATCACTCCACAGCACCTATTGGCGGGCCAGAACAACCTGACTATCTCCATGCCGTATGTATTGTTGAAAGTGAATTACCTGCAAAAGATTTTCTTTCACTATTGCATGGTATTGAAAAATCAATGGGGCGAGAGCGAATTGAACGCTGGGGACCAAGAACTATTGATTTAGATCTAATTCAATACGGTTCACTATTAAGTAAAAGTGATGAGCTAGAGCTGCCACATCCGCGGGCACATGAACGCCGCTTTGTTTTAGAGCCTTGGTTAGAAATAGAGCCCAATGCCATCCTGCTCACACATGGGAAAATAAGCCAGCTTTTGGAACAATTGCCTAAATAAGCTTAAACTTGTCACATCTTGCCCGGTACCTGAAAGGACTGGAGCCACACGATGACTGTATTAGTGCCAACTATGGGTGCCTTACATAAAGGCCACCAGGCGTTAATTAAACGTGCCCGCAGCATGAGCAAAGAAGTTGTCGTGAGTATTTTTGTTAACCCACTTCAATTTGAAAATACAGATGATCTTAAAAACTATCCACGAAGTCCCGAAAGAGATATCCAATTAGCAACTTTGGCTGGTGCCACAGAAGTGTGGATGCCTGAATATGAAGAGATTTATCCAACTGAGATTAAGAAGTTAAGTGCAGGCCCATTAGGTGCACTCTATGAGGGCCAATCTCGTCCTGATCATTTTGATGGTGTTGTAACAGTTGTTAATCGATTATTTGAAATTGTTAAACCAAATTCAGCGGTCTTTGGAGAAAAAGATTTTCAACAATTAGCAATCATTAAAGCCATGAAGAGCAAAGTGGAGATTGTTGGCGTGCCAACTGTTCGCGAATTCGATGGTCTTGCCCTGTCTTCCCGCAACGTGCGTTTAAGTGAAAATGGACGAATTAGTGCCAATGTAATTCACCGTGCTTTGGCTGCAGCTCATCTAGCCCCCAGTGTGGTAATTGCCCAAGAGATAATTGATTCAACACTTGCTACTGAGGCTAGCTTTAAAAAGGACTATGCAGCAATTATTGATGAAGATTCATTTGAAATAGCAAATGATCAAATTCGCAATAAACGCGCAATTGTCGCGGGCTGGATAGATGGAGTTCGATTGATTGACAACATGAAAATGGGAGAGGGGCGTTAAGTGTTACTAACTATTGACGTAGGTAATACCAATACCGTGCTAGGAGTTTTCAAAGGGGATGAATTAGTGCGCTCATGGCGCGTTAAAACAGATCCACGCAGCACAGCAGATGAACTCTGGCTTCAATACCGCTCACTTGTGGATGGCTATGAAATTACCGGCTTATCACTGTGTTCAACTGTTCCAGCAACTTTGCGCGAGCTTCGCTCCATGATTGATGACTACTTCTCAGATACACGAGTAACAATTGTTGAACCGGGAATTAAAACAGGCGTGCCACTACTAGTTGATAACCCAAAAGAGATTGGCGCCGACAGAATCGTGAATACTTTGGCTGCGCATACCCTTTTCGGTGGTCCAGCAATTGTGGTTGATTTTGGTACTTCTACTAATTTGGATGTTGTTTCACCTAAAGGTGAATTCTTAGGAGGTGAACTTGCCCCAGGAATTGAGATCTCTGTTGATGCCCTAGCTGCTCGCGCTGCTCAACTTCGTAAAGTTGAATTAGTTCGCCCAAAGAATGTAATTGGTAAGAACACAGTTGAAGCTCTTCAATCCGGAACAATCTTTGGATTTGCCGGACAAGTAGATGGATTAGTCGATCGTATTTCAGCTGAACTTCTTGAAAGCTATTCACAAGCGCCAACAGTCATCGCCACAGGTGGCTTAGCCCCGCTGATAATTGGAGTTTCTGAAACTATCGACCATCATGAGCCAGATTTAACGCTCATTGGCCTTCGTTTGATTCACGAACGAAATGCCTAACTCGGTAGACTTCGCCTCATTATGAGCACAGAGAACACACCTATTGAAGAGGATCTGCCAGAGCAGCTTCGCATCCGCCGTGAAAAGCGTGCATCGCTACTAGAGGGTGGAACGCAGCCATATCCAGTCTCTGTGCCAAGAACTAAAACTTTAAAAGAAGTTCGCGAAAAGTATTCAGCTCTTGAAATCGATGTTGCAACCGGTGATATCGAATCCTTAACAGGTCGTATTATCTTTAAGCGTGATGCAGGAAAGCTTTGTTTTGCAACCCTTCGCGAAGGCGACGGAACTGAACTACAAGCAATGTTCTCACTTGATAAAATTGGTCAAGAATCAATTGACTCCTGGAAATCAGATATTGATTTAGGAGACATTGTTTCTGTTACCGGTGAAATCATCACATCAAAGCGTGGTGAACTGTCTATTCTTGCTAACTCATGGAAGTTAGCCTCTAAATCTCTTCGTCCACTTCCAAATGATCACAAACCAATGTCTGAAGAGACTCGTGTTCGTATGCGTTATGTGGATTTGATTGTTCGACCTGAAGCGCGCAGTAATGCACGTTTGCGTCCGCAGGTCATGCACTCACTTCGCGAAACTTTCCATAACCAAAACTTTATTGAGGTAGAAACACCAATGCTGCAGGTTATGCATGGTGGGGCTGCTGCTCGACCATTTAAATCTTTCTCTAACGCTTATGACATGGATCTTTACCTACGTATT
The DNA here is from genome assembly GCA_005789205.1 of Actinomycetota bacterium. Taxonomy (GTDB): domain Bacteria; phylum Actinomycetota; class Actinomycetes; order Nanopelagicales; family Nanopelagicaceae; genus Planktophila. The sequence goes on from SXYM01000014.1 coordinate 34,530, forward strand.
GCTCCTGAACTATTCCTCAAGCGCTGTGTTGTTGGCGGAATAGAGCGCGTATTTGAAATTAACCGAAATTTCCGCAATGAAGGTGCTGACTCTTCTCACTCACCAGAGTTTGCAATGATCGAGAGCTATCAGGCATATGGTGACTGGCGCAGCATCGCTGACTTAACTCGTGAACTTGTTCAAAACGCTGCAATGGCAGTTGCCGGTTCACACGTTGTTACCCACCATGATGGTCGCCAAGCAGATCTTGGTGGAAAGTGGCGCGAAATATCCCTATACGACGCTATCTCTGAAGGCGTTGGCCAAAGCGTTACTGCTCTTACCCCCATTGATGAACTAAAAACGATTGCCACAAAGCTGGGAATGAAGATTGATCCAAAGTGGATAACAGGCAAGTTAGCTGAAGAAATCTTTGAGCATGTTGCTAAAGATCAGTTGATTGCGCCCACTTTTGTGATGGGTTTCCCAGTTGATACATCTCCGCTTGTTCGCGCGCATCGTGATATCCCTGGTGTGGCAGAAAAGTGGGATCTCTATGTTGATGGTTTTGAATTAGCAACTGGTTACTCAGAGTTAATTGATCCAGTTATTCAGAGAGATCGCTTAATTGAGCAGGCAACACTTGGTGCTAAGGGTGATCTTGAAGCTATGCAAGTAGATGAAGATTTCTTGCGTGCTATGGAGTTTGGAATGCCACCTATGGGCGGAATGGGAATGGGCGTTGATCGTTTATTGATGGCGCTAACTGGACTTGGAATTCGTGAGACAATTTTGTTCCCATTAGTAAAGCCTGAGGTTGAATAAGAATGGTTCTTGTTCGCCCTGCAAAAACTAATGATGTGAAAGCAATTCGCGCACTTGTTGATTCATACGCAGTGCCTGGGCAAATGCTTTCCAAGGAAACAGTTACTTTGTATGAGAGCGTTCAAGAATTTATCGTTGCTGAAATAGATGGCGTTGTTGTTGGTTGCGGAGCACTTCATATTCTTTGGGAAGATCTTGCTGAAGTTCGCACCATGGCTGTTAAGAAAGAACTCAATCGCCAAGGTATTGGTCATAAAATTTTGGAAGCAATCATTGTGCGCGCAGGTGAAGTGGGAGTCGAAAGGATTTTCTGTCTAACTTTCCAAACTGAGTTCTTTGGGGCCCATGGCTTTGAGGTAATCGAGGGAACCCCGGTGAACCCAACGGTCTATGCCGAGCTTCTACGCTCCTATGACGCCGGTGTGGCTGAGTTCTTAGATCTTGAATCAGTGAAGCCAAATACCCTGGGCAACACCCGAATGCTCAAGAAACTGGCCTAGATATAGCCTCATCCGGGCATAAATGACCCAGTTATTGGGTTGTAAAAGACAGTAGCTGTTCACCTCGCGAGCGTAAGCCTGTAGGTATTAGGCTAAAGATAAGAGACAAAGGAAGAGAGCCCCGCCCATGTTTGAGCGCTTTACCGATCGAGCCCGCCGAGTTGTTGTGCTGGCTCAAGAAGAAGCACGCATGCTCAATCACAACTACATCGGCACAGAGCACATCTTGCTTGGACTCATCCATGAAGGCGAAGGCGTTGCTGCAAAGGGTCTTGAGTCATTAGGCATTTCACTTGAAGGCGTTCGCGCACAAGTAGAAGAAATCATTGGCCAAGGACAACAGGCGCCTAGTGGACATATTCCATTTACGCCTCGTGCAAAGAAAGTTCTAGAGCTTTCACTTCGTGAAGCTTTGCAACTTGGTCACAACTACATTGGTACAGAACATATTTTGCTGGGATTAATTCGCGAAGGTGAAGGCGTTGCCGCACAAGTTCTTGTAAAGCTTGGCGCAGACCTTAACCGTGTTCGCCAACAAGTTATTCAATTACTCTCTGGCTACCAAGGTAAAGAAGCTGTTACACAAGGTGGACCTGCAGAGGGCACACCATCAACATCATTAGTTCTTGATCAATTCGGTCGCAACCTCACACAAGCTGCCCGTGAAGGAAAGCTTGATCCAGTTATCGGTCGTGAAAATTCGATTGAACGTGTACTGCAAGTTCTTTCACGTCGGACAAAAAATAACCCATTTCTAATTGGTGAACCAGGTGTTGGTAAGACTGCAGTTGTTGAAGGTCTTGCACAAGCGATCTACAAGAACGATGTTCCAGAGACTTTGAAAGATAAGCAGCTCTACTCTCTTGATCTTGGCGCACTTGTTGCCGGTAGCCGCTACCGCGGTGATTTCGAAGAGCGCTTGAAGAAAGTACTAAAAGAGATTAAAACTCGTGGAGACATCATTCTTTTTATCGATGAAATCCACACACTTGTAGGCGCTGGAGCTGCAGAAGGTGCAATTGATGCTGCTAGCATCTTGAAGCCAATGCTTGCTCGCGGTGAACTACAGACAATCGGTGCAACAACACTTGATGAGTATCGCAAGCATGTTGAAAAGGATGCAGCCCTTGAGCGCCGCTTCCAACCAATTCAAGTAAAAGAGCCATCAGTTGCTCACACCATTGAAATTTTGAAGGGTCTTCGCGATCGATACGAAACTCACCACCGCGTTTCAATCACAGATGGTGCGCTAGCTGCGGCAGCAAACCTGGCTGATCGTTATGTTTCAGATCGTTTCTTGCCAGATAAGGCAATCGATTTAATCGATGAAGCAGGTTCACGTCTTCGCATTAAGCGTATGACTGCTCCAGCTGAACTACGTGAATTTGATGACAAAATCGCAAGCGCACGTAAGGAAAAAGAGTCTGCTATCGATGGTCAAGATTTTGAATTAGCAGCATCACTTCGCGATAAGGAAAAAACCCTTATCACTGAAAAGCATGAAGCTGAAAAGAATTGGAAAGCAACTGACCTAGATAAGGTAACTGAAGTTGATGAAGAACTCATCGCTCAAGTGCTTTCAATCTCAACTGGTATTCCAGTCTTTAAACTTACAGAAGAAGAAACTGCACGCCTTCTTCGAATGGAAGATGAACTACACAACCGTGTTATTGGACAAGACCAAGCAATTAAGGCGCTCTCACAAGCAATTCGCCGCACACGCGCAGGTCTCAAGGATCCACGTCGTCCAGGTGGATCATTTATCTTCGCCGGTCCTTCAGGTGTTGGTAAGACTGAACTTTCTCGCACACTTGCATCATTCTTATTTGGTGATCAAGATGCATTGATTCAACTTGATATGTCTGAATACTCAGAGCGTCACACCGCATCTCGTTTGTTCGGTGCACCTCCAGGATATGTTGGATATGACGAGGGTGGACAGTTAACTGAAAAGGTTCGCCGTCGCCCATTCTCTGTTGTTCTTTTCGATGAAATCGAAAAAGCACACCCAGATATCTTTAACTCACTTCTTCAAGTTCTTGAAGATGGCCGCTTAACAGATGCGCAAGGTCGCACCGTTGACTTCAAAAACACTGTCATCATCATGACTACAAACCTTGGAACACGCGATATTTCAAAGAGCCTGGGCCTTGGTTTTGCTAATAGCGATGATGATCAAACAAACTATGAGCGCATGAAGGGCAAGGTAAGTGATGAACTTAAGTCTCACTTCCGTCCTGAGTTCCTCAACCGTATTGATGACGTCATCGTCTTCCACCAGTTGACTAAGGATCAGATTATTCAAATCGTTGATTTGATGATCAAGAACCTTGATGATCGTCTGCAAGCAAAGGACATGGGAATTGAATTAACTCCTGCAGCTAAGGATCTTCTTGCTGCACGTGGTTATGACCCACTTCTTGGTGCACGCCCACTTCGTCGCACAATTCAACGCGAGATTGAAGATGCCCTCTCAGAGCGCATCTTGTTCGGTGAACTAAAGGCCGGCGAAATCATCGTTGTTGATGTCGAGGGCGTAGACGCAGAAGCAGTCTTCACATTTAAGGGTGCTACTAAGGCGCAAATGCCTGATTCACCTGAAGATCTTGCTGAAGCACCAACTGCTTAATAATTGAAGGTATTTACCACCTTGGAGTGTTCACTCTGAGGGGGTTTTGCTTTACCTTGTGACTATGCGTAAAGCCCCGGTATGGATTGCGGCGGTAGCTTTTATTTCTATCTTCTCAACACAGATTTCATTTGCAGCAATAACTCCCGGCACTAAGTGTTCAAAACTTGGAGCAACTGCATCAACAGGGGGTAAGAAATACACATGCGTTAAGAGTGGCAAGAAGCTTGTGTGGAATAAGGGTGTTGCCATTCCAAAACCAACGCCTTCACCAACTGCCAGTGTTATGCCTACTCCGATAGCTATCCCCACACCAACCGCAAGCGCTACGCCAACACCAACCCCAACGGTAACTACTCGCGATTGGATCAAATCACGGTCCACTGATTTAGGTTTTCTAACTGAATTTAGTGGACCTTGCCAGAAGGAAAATGACTTACCCGCATTCTTTAGCGCAGTTCAAGATGCTTTTATGACCCATGGAAATTGCAGTGGTATATATCGGATTGCTAAATATGATTTGGGTCAAGAAAGACCTAAATCAACGCTGACTTCAA
>SXYM01000015.1 GCA_005789205.1 Actinomycetota bacterium
AACCACTGCTTCATATGCGCTACGGAACTGTGCGAAATCTAGAGATTCACAACCCTTAACCGAAGGAACCAAAAGTTGACGTGAGCCATCAGGTTTAGCTAAATCAATTGCAACGCCGAGGTTGATATGTTCAGGTTTGCCAATAGCTGGCTTGCCATCTAATTCACCAAAGAATGCATTCATCTCTGGCATTGCACGAACTGCCTTGATCATTGCATAAGCGATTATGTGTGTGAATGAAACTTTTCCGCCGCGAGCGCGTTTCATGTGATTGTTAATCACAATGCGGTTATCAATCATTAACTTGGCAGGAACTGCGCGCACTGACGTTGCAGTAGGAACTGAAAGTGAAGCTTCCATGCTTTGAACAACGCGGGCAGAAACTCCGCGGATTACTTCAAGAGTTGACGCACTTGGTGTACTTAAAACTGGAGCTGGCTTAACAACTGGATCTGCAGGCTTTGGCTGTGATGCTGCACTCTCCCGAACGATGGGTTGAACATACGGAACTGGTGTTGCAGGTTCTGGTTGTGGTGCTGCAGCTTTTTGTGCAGCTTTAGGAACTGGTGGAACGCCTTTAGAAACTGGAGTTGATGAAGCTGTGACAGGAGAACCTGGTTTATTGTTTTTAAAGTACTCAACCCACGCAGGGTCTACGGAAGAAGGATCCTGCAGATAGTGCTCGTACATTTCATCGACGAGCCAATCATTTGCACCAAAATCCTGTGCCGACACTGGCGAACTCCTTCTGGGCGGTTATTAGGTAAAGCCTATAGCCATGCGGGGCTGGCTTAAACTAAAAAACTGCCACTAAAGCGCGAGATAGACCACAAAAATACTGCTTTTAACGCTTTATTTCGATTGAGTACCCTTAGAGCCCAATGGCGTGCTCAATCTCAGATACGGCTTCTGATAGATCTCCAACCATGGTGACTTCTTTGCATTGCTCGTGATTCCATCCTGGTCCACCTAGAACTACACGTGGCATCGGCCTAATCGATGGAATCTCATTGAAATACTTTGGATTGGCATTTTTGGAAAGCTGTGCCCATAAAAACACAGCAGGTGGGGCTGATCTGGTAATTACTGCACACAATGCCTCAAGCGGAGTTCTTGTTCCAAGAAAATATGTTTCAATTTTGCGCTCTGCCAGAGCGGCAGCAAGTGCGTGCAAAGCTAGTGAATGTACTTCTTCACCCACAGATGCCAATAGAACGGGACGGGCATTTACTGGTTTCTTAATCTCTTCAACTTGTTCACGCAAAATACCTTTGAGTACTTCAGTGAGTAGATGCTCAACTTCAACTCCTTTGCCAGTTGCCTCCCACTCATTTCCCACAATCACCAACAGTGGAACCATGACTTCAGACCAGGATGTTTGAACCCCATGTTGTGCTAAATCCTTGCGCAATGCCGCTTCAATAAATTTCTTATCCAGCCCCTTTGCTGCCTTGTGGAGAGCTGCAACTAACTCTTCGCGAACCACATATTCAGTAACTATTGTTTCAAGGTCAACTTTGCCTTTGTGTTGTAAGGCTTGCTGAGCAGCATCGGCAGGTGAAACTCCGCTGGTGATTAACCTGCGCATTAATGTTAGGCGAGCTAAATCAGCTGGGCAGTATCGTCGGTGTTCACCACTCTCATGAGCCGAAGGTCCAAGGCCATAACGGCGATCCCAGGTACGCAGGGTGGCAGGGGCTACACCCAGGCGCCGGGCTACGGCTGCCACCGTTAGAAGCTCTTCTTGAGTTGCCACGGGCCAATCCTCGCCTGAAGTGGGCAAACTCACCAGTTGAAACACGCCCATGAACAACTTCTGGAGCGTTGGGGCTTGAACAACCTATGGCGCGGTTGTAGAATATGGCCATGGCTGAAATATCCCGATTACCCCGTCCCGTAGCTGATGAATGGGAATGGCAGTACCAAGGTGCATGCCGCGAGCTTCCAAGTGAGATGTTTTTTCATCCCGATGGAGAACGTGGTCCGCGCCGGCGTAATCGTGAAAACACTGCAAAAGCAATCTGTGCTTCATGTCCGGTTATTGCTGCATGCCGAGCACATGCACTTGCTGTGCAAGAGCCATATGGAATTTGGGGTGGCCTTTCAGAAGATGATCGCTTAGCAATTTTAGGTAAAGACGTTACTCCTGATGTATCACATGCATCATAAGTTTTAACTCTCCTCCTGAGTTGAAAAAGAAAAGCCCCGCAGATTTTTCTACGGGGCTTTTCTACTGAGTTCTTTTCTTAGTGGCTATGTCCACCTGGACCATGTGAATGTCCATGTCCGCCTGCAGCTTCAGCTGCTGCTTGCTCTGCTGGCTTTTCAAATACAACTGCTTCAGTTGTAATGAACATTGCTGCAATTGATGCCGCGTTAGCTAGAGCTGAACGAGTTACCTTCACTGGATCGATGACTCCATCTTTTGCTAGATCGCCATAGATATCAGTTGCCGCATTGAAACCTTCATTAGGCTTCATTGCACGAACCTTTGCAACTACTACGTAGCCTTCAAGTCCTGCATTTTCTGCAATCCAACGAAGTGGCTCATCGCAAGCCTTGCGCACTAAACGCACGCCGACTGCCTTATCGCCAGTAAATCCAAGATCGCCCTCTAGAGCATCAGCTGCATGCACAAGTGCTGCGCCTCCGCCAACAACGATTCCTTCTTCAACTGCTGCGCGAGTAGCTGAGATTGCATCCTCAAGACGGTGCTTCTTTTCATTGAGTTCTACTTCGGTGTGTGCTCCAACTTTGATGACGCAAACGCCACCAGCAAGCTTTGCAACACGCTCTTGTAACTTCTCTTTATCCCAAGAAGAGTCTGAGTTTTCAATCTCTTTGCGAAGCTCAGTAACACGGGCAGCAACTGCGCCCTTGTCTCCAGCGCCTTCAACGATTGTTGTTGCATCCTTTGAAACCACGATGCGACGCGCACGACCGAGATCTTCTAAAGTTGCAGCATCAAGCTTCATACCAATTTCAGCAGAGATAACTTGTCCGCCAGTTAGAGTTGCGATGTCTTGCAACATTGCCTTACGGCGATCACCAAAGCCAGGAGCCTTAACTGCCACGGAAGTAAACACTCCGCGCATGCGGTTAACAACTAGCGTTGAGAGAGCTTCACCTTCGATGTCATCAGCGATGATCAATAGAGGCTTTGATGTAGCAGATACCTTCTCAAGGATTGGAAGTAGTTCTGCTAAAGCAGAGATCTTTCCAGCTGAGATAAGTACGTACGCATCTTCAAGAATTGATTCCATACGATCTTGATCTGTCACGAAATACGGAGAGATGTAGCCCTTATCGAACTGCATACCTTCTGTGAACTCTAGATCTAGGCCAGTTGTAGATGCCTCTTCTACAGTAATAACGCCATCTTTACCCACACGATCCATTGCCTCAGCGATTAAATCACCAATAGCACGATCTTGAGCAGAGATAGTTGCAACATCTGCAATCTGTGCTTTTCCACTTACTGGAGTAGCTTGCTTGCGAAGGTTTTCTGAAACTGCAGCAACTGCAGCTTCAATGCCTTGCTTAATATCCATTGGCTGTGCACCAGCTGCAAGGTTACGTAATCCTTCTTTAACCATTGCTTGTGCTAGAACAGTTGCAGTTGTAGTTCCGTCACCAGCCACATCATTGGTCTTAGTTGCTACTTCCTTAACTAGCTGCGCACCCATGTTTTCAGCAGGATCTGAAAGTTCAATCTCTTTAGCGATAGTCACGCCGTCGTTGGTGATAATTGGAGCACCATATGACTTAGCGATTACTACGTTGCGACCCTTAGGTCCAAGAGTTACTTTTACGGTGTCAGCAAGAATGTTGACTCCACGTTCCATTGCTCGACGAGCTTGCTCGTCGAATTGAAGGGATTTTCCCATTTATTTCTCGATTACAGCGAGAATATCGCGTGCTGAAAGAACCAAGAGGTCATCTCCACCGTGCTTGATTTCAGTTCCGCCGTACTTGCTATAAAGAACTACATCGCCAACTTTGACATCCATTGGAACGCGAACACCATCGTCAAAGCGACCTGGACCAACTGCAATAACAGTGCCCTCTTGTGGCTTTTCTTTTGCTGTATCTGGGATAACAAGACCAGATGCTGTTGTTGTTTCAGCTTCGTTTGTCTTGATTACGATGCGATCTTCTAGTGGCTTAATGGCCATGTGCCTAACTCCTTTTAGTTCAGATTTCCTCGTGCGGGTCCGGTTAGCAGTGTGGACCCGTGAGTGCTAACGCAAGGTTAGACGGGGCTATTCCCAACGGCAAATCGGCTAGGACAGGCTCACAACTGTTACTGGCAGGCTGGAATCGGCATCAAATGCCACAGGGCTAGGCTGCCGCCCAGCTGCTGCCATTAGAGCGCCCAGGCTGGCCACCATCGCTCCGTTATCGGTGCAAAGGCCTGGGGCCGGGATCCTCAAGGAAATGCCCGCCTTTTCACATCGCGCAGCCGCCACTGCTCTTAACCTGGAGTTGGCGGCAACGCCTCCTGCAATAACCAATGAATCTATCCCGCTCTCTTTACATGCCGCCAGCGCCTTTAACATCAAGACATCAACAATGGATTCCTGGAAAGAGGCTGCGACATCGGCCCGAGCATAATGTGGAACGTTTTCTAGATATCTGGCAACGGCAGTCTTTAAACCTGAAAAAGAAAAGTCATAGGGGCGTGTTTGCCAATCAGTGGAAGTTGTTAAACCACGAGGAAAATCAATAGCAGTTGCATTGCCCTCTTTAGCAATTGCATCAATAGCAGGTCCTCCAGGAAACCCTAATTTCATCACTCTAGCTATTTTATCAAAAGCCTCACCTGCAGCATCGTCAATAGTTTGGCCTAACTTCACAACCGAATTTGTAATGTCATTTATCTGCAGAAGTGAAGAGTGTCCACCACTAACAAGTAGTGCAATCGTTGGCTCAATCTCCTGAGCATGAGTTAAGTAATCAACACTGACGTGTGCCGCTAAATGATTAACTGCATAAATCGGTTTATCTAAACCAATTGCAAGACCTGCAGCAGATCCCACACCAACTAGCAAAGCACCTACCAAACCAGGACCTGCTGTCACAGCAATTGCATCAATGTCGCTCAGTGAAACCTTTGCATCAGCTAGGGCTTTTTTAATCGTTGGCTGCATTGCCTCTAAGTGGGCTCGGCTAGCAATTTCAGGAACTACTCCCCCAAAACGTGCATGCTCTTCAACGCTAGATGCAATGACATTTGCCAGCAATGTGCGACCACGAACAATTCCAACCGCTGTTTCATCACATGAAGTTTCAATGCCCAGTACTAGTGGCCCATTCATGGCAGCACCTTGCGCATCACTAATGCATCTAAGCCACTACCAAAGTAATCTTTTCGAACATTTAGCTTTGTATAACCAAGAGTTTCATATAAAGAAATCGCTTCAACATTGTCGGTTTTAACCTCTAACATCATGGCAATCGAGCCTTGGTCTAGCGCCCATTTGGTAATGCGCGCCATTAATTCTCGAGCAATTCCTTGCCCGCGATGCACCGGAACCACGCCCACGGTTAAAACATCAGCTTCAGCGCCCCCTGGCGCAAAAGCTCCTGCATAACCGATAACTCTGCTTGCTTCATCAAGTGCGACAACAAAGAGGCGTGTGGGGGCAGAGATCTCTTCGCGATATTGTCCGGCAGACCAAGGCGAATATGGAAACAACTCCTTATCTAATGAAACAAGAACAGGGATATCAAAGGAGTTAGCGTCGCGATAAGTAATCATTTTCGATCCGCCGTTGCCACTGCATCTGGTCTTCGCAAATACATCGGTTTATTAATATTTCCAGCTAGTGCAACTAGCGCTTTCATATCAGGATAAAGATTAGAATGAATTGGGGCACCAGAAACATCTGCTGGAAAACTCACGGCTGGTTCGCCAACTCGAAATCCATCTTTATATCGAGCCCAATAAACCTCTTTGCGTCTGGCATCAACAGTGATAATAAAGTCTTTTTCATTTATCTGTGCTGCGATGGCATCAAGTGAACACACTCCACGTACCGAAATCCCTCGAGCTAATGCAAAGCTTTGTGCAAAGGCGATTCCCACACGCAATCCTGTAAATGGACCTGGCCCCATCCCAACTACAACTTCATTAACAGCAAAACCTTTAGTGCCTTCTTGAACCAGTGATGGCAGAGCTGGTCCATGCTCTGTTGCACCATCTCTATGCCCGTTCCACAGTATTGATCCATCTTCAATAATCGCAACTGATGTGCGAGAGGTTGAAGTATCAATGGCTAAAGTGATTGTCATAGCGCAAATCCAACCCAGCGAGTACCAATGGCTTTAATCTCAACTTGGCGAATCTCATTTGTTCTATCAATGCTTATCTCTAAGCGATCTTCACTCAACCGTGCAGATTCTGCCCCGCCCCACTCAACAACTGTGACTGAGTTTTCTATGTCTAAATCCAGATCATCCAAATAAAGATTGGGGTTGTCGGTATCAATTAGGCGGTAGGCATCCACATGAATCATGGGCAGGGCTGCTTTATGTGTTCTTGAGATTACAAACGTAGGAGATGTAATGTCATCTATTCCTAAACCTTTGCCAATGCCTTGTGCTAACACGGTCTTTCCTGCACCAAGGAGGCCATTAATTAGAACAAGATCACCTGCTTTAAGGTGTGCAGAAAGAGAGATGCCGAGAATAAGCATCTTCTCTGTGCTTGCTACCTCAATCTTCACCGCTTAAGAGTAAAGGAAACGGGGGCCTCGGTTTCCCGAAGCCCCCGTTTACTACCCTCGATGTATTACTGGAGATTATCCTCCGTAGTACTTCAACCTTGGAGCGCTATAGCCGCGATCGTAAGTCATATTTCCTGCCTTACGAATCTTGGTGAGCAATGGACCTCCTGAGAGGTTTTTACCATTATCAGCAGCATAAGCAAGTAGTTCTGCAATTGCTACATACTGCTTAGTGGTGAAGTTACAGTGATTAGTACCAGTTGCAGCAGGAACAGATGTATCTGGTGCTCCAGCAGCTGTGTACTTGGTGTACTTATCAGGTGGAAGGTTCCAAAGGACTAGCTGGTTGTTAGCAGGACGCTTGCGATCTCCTGCTTTTCTTGCAGCTACCCACTTGTCTGCCCAATACGTTGCATACTTATCAACAACTGACTGTTGGTTTCCAGCAGTAGTTACAGGATCAGCAGTGCCCGTGAAGAGAATGGTTGGGATATCAACCTTTCCTGAATGAGAAGCAAGTGTGCTCAACTTCGCTACTGCAGCAGGACTTGCTTTAGCGCGTGGAGATGCAGCAAGAACACTGAGAAGTCCGCCAATGCCTGAGTTACCAGAAAGTGCTGAAGCCCAGATGAATTGTTCCTCTGCAATACGTGCTGCGTAGTCAGTAGCGGTGTTATCAAATACTGCACCACCAGCTTGTAGCTCAAGATCATGCGTTGCAAGAACTGCAAGTGCTGCAGCATTTGCCACGTTCTCAAGAGCTGCGAACGCAGGGTTAATTGCAAGAATGAATGAGGTTTGTGATGCAACTGGAAGCACTGATGGTGCTGATGTTGAATCGAAGTGAGCTGATTGCAATGGAATTCCAGACATCAACGCAATCATTACAAGTGCGCTTCGTGAAGGAATTGCCTTGATGGCATCAGGAACCTTAGAAGTTGCTGGCCATGCAGGTGCTGATGCATTGGCTGCAAAAGCTGCTTGCAATGTTCCGATAACTGTGAAGACCTTTACTAGGTCGCCCATCGCTTCGGCATAACCTGCAGCTCCAGCTGAGTAATTACCACCCTTGATTGTTGGATCAAAGAAAGTCTTAATTCCCCAGAGCGCATCTCCAGCCATTGTCATGAGTGGAGTGATATCGCTAGCCATACATAGTGGTGCTGCAGCACTGAAGAGATCTGAATGCTTCTCTGCGAGCGCTTGAGTAATGAATCCACCAAGTGATTCGCCCCATGCAACAACTTTTGTGGTCTTTGTAAACTGCTTTTTGAACAGTCCTACAAGTTCAACGTTAGTTTTGATAGCTGAATCTGCGTTCCATCCTTGGCGTGCAAATCCTGAACCAACAACACCATATCCCTTAGCCAAAAGCGCACCAATTACTGTTGCATTTGGACCAGGTTGAGGCGTATTGGTAACTGTGTATCCACCATATCCAGGAATTCCAGCAGGAACTGCAACGTTTGGACGATATCCATGTGAATAGAGATAGACAGTTCCGTTGAAGTTTGCAGGAACCATCATTGCGTATGGTGCACCATCAGATGTCGCACCACCACATGTCTGTACTGGGATCTTGCCATCACAAACAGGAGCTGCTTGTGCAACTGTTGGAATAGAGACAAGAGTGATTGAGAGCAGTGATGTAACTGCTATGAGCGTTAAGGAACGCTTGAATGTAAAGTTTCTCATGAGTTACTTGGTAATCCTTTCGCTGGCATTGCCGGACGTTTGAAGGTGGATACCACAACTGGACCAGTGCCACTATTGGTGGTGTAAAGCGTAACTTTTCCTCCAAAAGGCTTTCTATCTCCGTTGGCATCCATAACTGCCATGTAGTAACCGGTGTGGCCAACGTTGCTGGTCTTTGAATACCCAAGTGGAGAGTAGGCAACAGATGCAAAGGTTGAACCCTTATCTTCCATAACACTAATCAATTTCTTTCGGGTTGGATTTGAACCTGCAGCTCGCAAAGCTTGAACAGTCATTAGGCCAATGTTCATGCCCTGAAGTACATAGTCATCAAAAGCAGTACCTGTGTTGTACTTAGTATTGATCTCTTGGAACTGCTTGATGTACTCATCGCTAGTGTCATTTGGTGATGGATTACCAGCTGCAGTCTGTGCACCATTGAGAACAGCTAATGGAACACCGAGTGCACGAAGAGTTAATGGGTCTGCACCTACTGATCCAAGGATCCACTGTGGTGCGTACTTAGCTGCTGCAGCCACTGCAAGTAGCGGAGCGGTTGCTGAAGTTACGCCAAAGAAGACAACTACTTGAGCTCCACCTGCTGCAAGCTGGGAGACCCAGGTCTGTGCAGTGGCTGCGCTCTGAGAACCTGATGTGTAAGCCACGCTTACATCAAATTTAGTACCAGCTGCCTTAAATGCGCCCATTCCATCAATTCCAAATTCATCGTTCTGATAAACAATGCCGAGTTTCTTTCCAGCATGATTCTCTTTGAGGAACTGAGCGATGATCTTTGCTTCCATTGCATAAGAAGGAAGAATCATGAAAGAGGTTGGGTAGGTCTTCTTATTTCCAAATCCGCTAAATCCCGTGTTGAGGAAAAGACTTGGAACTCCGCGCTTGGCGATGCCTACAGACTTATGAACTGATGTGTAATTTGCAGTTCCAAGTGGGCCTACTAGTGCAAAAACTTTATCCTTTAATATTAATTCATTTGTCTTAGCAATCGACAGCTGTGGTGAGTACTCATCATTTTTCTGTATGAGGGTGATCTTTCGACCATAGACTCCGCCGTTGTCATTGACATATTTGAAGTATGCATTCATAGCATTGCCGACCTTGTTATAGCCTGGCGATGCTGCTCCAGTGAGGGGAAGAGTGATACCGAGTTTTATCTCGCTGCTGCTAACTCCCGTCTCTGCGTGTGCTGGAAGCGCTGTTGCAAATAGGCTGCCAACTGCGAGTACCGTGGCGGCGAGCCAGGTGCCCTTTACACGAGTCTTTCTGATCATTGTTTTCCTTCCATCGAGGGTGGTTGAACTTCTCGTAATCTACTAGTTTCCTTCTAGTAATTTAAGGCACTCACGCTTTTTTATGGTGTCGGCTTTTGAGCTTCTCTCCCGGACCATTTGGGGTGAAAATCACTGAAAGGATGAGTAAAACGCTCACAATCAGGCCTGGGAGATAGTTGTTTAAGTTCTCATCACCCCCCCATCTAGTGGCCAGAACATCTGCGACCTCAGGTATTGCAACCAGAATCAAGGCTCCAAAGACCACACCCGGCAGGCTAGAAACGCCAGCGAGTACCGCCCCGGTAACCAGTGCAAATGAGAGAGCGAGTGTGTAGGCCCCTGGGGCGACCAGACTTATCGTCATGGCCAGCACCGCACCGGCAAGGCCAGCAATGGCTGAGCTGATGGTGAAAGCCAGAATCTTCATCCGCCCTGCATGAACCCCCGATAGTTCGGCGGCCAAAGAGTTACTGCGGATCGCGCGCCAAGTTCGTCCGTAGCGCGATTGAAGGATATTGGAAGTGATAAATAAAGAGAGCAGAGCTAAAAAGGTAGCAATCCAGAAGAACCATTTATATTGAGTGAACTCTTCTCCAAGCCTTTCAGGAGGAAAACCGACATCAAAGAGAAGCCCGGGTACTCCTCCAAGAAAATCAAATTGATTGGCAATTTCTGGAAGACCCACAGCTAGAGCAAGCGTTGTTCCCGCCAGATATGGTCCGGATAATCGGGCAGCTGCTGCTCCAAGGAATGCACCGAAGAGAGCTGAGACAAACACTGCCATTACAAATGCAAACCAAACCGGGCTCCCTAGATTATTTAGAGTTAATGCTGCGGCATAACCACCAACGGCCATCATCGCACCGTTACCGAGTGACACTTGGCCTGAGTAACCAGTGAGTAAAACTATTGATGAAAGAGCAATCGCATACATCGCAATCTGTGCTCCTTGATAAACACGAAGTTCATCAACGCGATCACCGATTAAAAGCAAAATCCAACCAAGGAGAATGAAAAGAGCTAATTTTTTACGCACGGCGCGCCCTGCCCTTCGCCATAATTCCATCTGGCTTAACAAGTAGCACCACGATGAGAACCACGAATCCACCGATAAAGACCAAAGAAGTACCGACGTAGTTCAAAATAAATGTCAGAGCAATTCCAAGAATTAAGGCTCCAACAACAGAGCCGACCATACTTTCAAGACCGCCAATAACCGCTGCAATAAATCCAAAGACTAATAATAGATCTAGCGAATAAGGTGAAAGGAAGTTAGAAGCAGTATTTAACATTCCAGCGACTCCACCCACTCCACCAGCGATCGCCCAACCAATAGTTCGAGTTCGCGCCGTTCTGATACCAGCTAACTGCGCAATCTCTGGTGCATAGGCTGATGCACGTAAAGATAGGCCTAGATTCGTGCGCTGAAATATGATCGCTAGAGCAATTAGAATTATGAAAACCGTCACGATAATCAGAAGATTTAAAGGTGAGAATGGAATTGTCGTTTCGCCTATGGTGAAACCATCTGTGGATGCCGGCGCTTTAATTGATTTGAACTCCCCGCCCCAGATCAATCCCACAATGCTTCTCACTAATCCGAGTAAGCCCAAAGTGGCAATTACAGGAGCAACTACTGCGGCAGGGCCTGAAACAGCGTGCTTGAATAAAACTCGCATGAAGAAATAATCCACGCCAGCTCCCAGTAGAGCACCAGCAGCGATTGCACATAATAAGCCAAGCCAGAATATTTCAGTGCGGGTAGCTATCTCAAAACCAATATATGTGGAGAGCATCGCTTGGCCCGCTTGCGCAAAATTAACTACACGAGTCGATCTCCAGACCAGTACGAGCGCAATTGACATGAGGGCATAAATAGAACCGGTCGATAGTCCTATAAGAAATGTCTCTAATAATTTTTGCATCAATACCCCAAATATGCCGCGCGCACGGCAGGATCATCAATCAGCACTTGAGCATGATTCAT
The DNA here is from genome assembly GCA_005789205.1 of Actinomycetota bacterium. GTDB lineage: Bacteria > Actinomycetota > Actinomycetes > Nanopelagicales > Nanopelagicaceae > Planktophila. Next base: position 11,703 of record SXYM01000015.1, read on the forward strand.
TGCAACTACTTTTCCAAGGTTGAGAACAATTCCAAGGTCTGCAATCTTTAATGCACCCATTGCGTTTTGTTCTACTAACAAAACCGTTAAATTCATGGAGGTTGTTAAGTCACGAATTGTTTGGAAAATCTGTTCAATGACAAGTGGTGCAAGACCGAGGGATGGTTCATCTAATAGAAGCAACTGCGGCTTAGACATAATTGCACGACCGATAGCAAGCATCTGTCGTTCTCCGCCAGATAAAGTATCGGCACGCTGTTGTAAGCGCTCACCTAAACGTGGAAAAATTGAAACTACTTGATCAATAGATTCTTTTGATTCCTTGGCATTACGGCGTCATATAGCACCGAGCTCCAAGTTCTCACGAACTGTTAACTCTGGGATAACAGATTTGCCTTCAGAGACATGTGAAATACCTCGGCGAACTAATGCTTCAGGTTTAATCCCAGCAATTTTTTCACCCTTCCACATAATCGATCCATTGGTTGGTGTTTTAAGGCCAGAGAGAGTGCGTAGCAAAGTTGTTTTGCCTGCTCCATTAGCCCCGATAATTGCCGCTAGCTTGCCCGTTGGAACAGCTATTGAAACCCGGCTTACTGCGCATATCGCTCCATGGTGAACAGTTAAGTTGGAAACATTCAGGCTCATTTTGCACCTGTTCCTAGATAGGCAGCCATCACTGCTGGATCACGGCGCACTGTCTCAGCGTTGCCACTGGCAATAACTTCACCAAAGTTAAGAACATATAGCTTGCTACACACCGACATAACAACATCCATATGATGCTCAATAAGTAGTACTGACATTGAGGCGCTTAAATTTCGAATTAATAGGTTCATCCATTCAATATCTTGTAAACCCAATCCGCCAGCGGGTTCATCCAACATCAAAATCTTTGGTTCACTTACTAGTGCACGGGCAATCGCAACTCGCTTTGTGTCAGGATATGACAAAGTATCGGCACGCCGATTAGCTAGTCCACCTGCATACACACGCTCTAGCGCACTAAATGATTTTGTGCGCATCTCTTTTTCATCTTTGCCGCTTCGCCCTAACGCTGCAGAGAGCAATCCAGAACTTGCAAGGTGGTGTGCACCAACCATGACATTTTCAAGCACAGTTAAATCTCCAAAGAGACCAACGCCTTGCAACGTACGAGAGATACCCAAATCAACTAAATTCGAAGTTCGAGGGAAATCTTGTTCTTTTCCATCTAAGAATAACTTTCCAGAATCTGGTTTAACTAATCCGCAAAACGCATTAAATAAAGTTGTTTTACCGGCGCCATTGGGACCAATTAATCCAACAACCTCGTTCTTACCAATCTCTAAATAGACATCATTGAGAGCGCGAAGTCCACCGAAGGAGACATTGACACCTTCGACACGCAGCGCTGCATTATTTGTAGACATGAGGTGCATATATTCTAGGCACTCGGGGACCAATTCTTGTCACGATTTCATAATTAATTGATAACGAAGCGTTACCCCAATCATCAGCGGTATATTCACCGTGAGAACCATCGCCAAAAACAACTACCCAATCACCTGG
>SXYM01000016.1 GCA_005789205.1 Actinomycetota bacterium
CCACTTCAAAAACATCGTTTAGGTTGTGACTGATTAAAACAACAGCTAGACCATTATCTGCAAGGCGGCGAACTAAGTTAAGTACTTGTTCGGTTTGTGCAACACCAAGGGCTGCTGTTGGTTCATCTAAAATAACTACTTTGCTATTCCACAGAACTGCGCGTGCAATTGCGACTGTCTGGCGCTGACCGCCTGAGAGTGAGGAGACCGTCTGGCGAATCGACTTAACGGTTCTAACACTCAAGCCATCTAGAGTCTTGCGGGCGAGTGCTTCCATTGAAGTTTCATTTAATACTGGGCCACGCTTTTGTTCGCGACCTAAGAACATATTGTGGACAATATCTAAGTTATCGCACAGAGCTAGATCTTGATACACGATTTCAATTCCAAGACCAGTTGCATCGCGTGGTCCATGGATATCTACTTTGTTACCCTCAAAGAGAAAGTCTCCGGTCTCAGGTGTGTAGATACCGGCGATACATTTAATGAGTGTGCTCTTACCCGCGCCGTTATCTCCAACTAGGGCAGTTACTTTGCCTGCAGCGATATCGAAGTTAACATCCTTGAGGACGTGTACAGGTCCAAAAGATTTGTTGATGCCTCGAAGTGAAAGTATCGGTGAGCTCATGTCTCTAACCACTTTTCTTTAGATTCTGCTTACGTGCGATGAAAATATCCTATAAAAGAAGTTGCGGCTCAGGGAATGAACCCCGAGCCGCAACCTACTTTCTATTGCCTAGCGTGTTTCGATCTTATAGACCGTTAGCTGTGCAGAGGTCTTCGATATCAGCACACACTGCTTCGCGTGTCTGGAAGCCATCAGCAATAACGTCCTTGACGTTTGCCTTTGTGATTCCAACTGGTACCAATAGAACTGATGGGACATCAATTGTTCCGTTGTTTACAGAACCTGTTGCTGTTGTTGCTTCTTCTCCACGTAGCAATGCGATTGCTAGTGCAGCTGCACCTTCAGCTTCAGCCTTGATTGCCTTGTATACAGTGTTTGACATATCTCCTGTGAGGATCGCACGCAATCCATCAACAGTTGCATCTTGTCCAGATACACAGACCTTGCCGTTTAGCTTGTTCTTCTTAAGAACAGCAATAGCTGCAAGTCCAAGACCTTCGTTAGCTGAAACAACTGCATCAAGCTTTCCGCCAGCCTTTGATAGCTGCTGTTCGAAAATTACTCCACCCTTTGCGTTATCCCAGTCTGGAACAGCCTGGTCATCAACAAGTGTGTATGCCTTTGAATCGATCAATGGACGAAGAACTGAATCGTATCCAGCCTTGAATAGTGTTGCGTTGTTATCTGTTGGTGAACCGTTGAGGTAAACGATACGAGCAGATGACTTTCCTGCTGCATCTAGACATGCCTTGATGCCTTCACCTTGTAGACGACCAACTGCCTCATTATCAAATGAAACATAGTATGAAGCTGAACCATTAAGTGTTAGACGGTCGTAGTCGATTGTCTTTACACCCTGTGCTGCAGCCTTGTCCTGAACAGCCTTAGCTGAATCTGAATCTAGGTTTACAAGGATAAGAACCTTTGCACCAGCTGTAAGCATCTGATCTGCAATAGTTGCAAACTGTGCCTTGTCGCCGTTTGCGTTCTGAATGTCAACCTTTACTCCTGCTGCATCAAATGCTGCTTGTAGGAATCCGCGGTCAGCAGTTTCCCAGCGGTTTGATGATGCTGCGTCAGGAAGAATTACACCAACGAAACCATCTGCGGATTCGTCAGAACTTGAGCAACCTGTTAGTGCGATAGCTACTGCAGCAAGAACTGCAGTAATCGCGAGGCGGCGCTTTTTCATATATGAAACACCTTTCGAAAGGGATCGCACCCCTGGGCAAATCTTTTTCCACCCGGATGAGAGAAGGAGCGATAGTGAGCCAAACGCTAGTGGGGATACCCGAATTCGTCACTCTATTTTCGGTGAAATTTCACCCAATCACTTAACGATTTGATAACGCTCAACTGAGCGCACGATAGCCTTAGGCGGTGTCCACACAGATAGAGCGGTTAGAGGCGGCGATAAAAGCCGCCCTTGAGCGAGCGCTCAAAGCTGGCTCACTATTTGGACAAATCCCGGAGGCCATCAAATTAGAGCGGCCCAAAGATCGCGACCACGGCGACTATGCAACTTCTATTGCACTTCAACTAGCGAAGCCTGCGGGTAAAAACCCCCGCGATGTTGCACAGATTATCTGTGACCTACTTGCTGGCACTGAAGGAATCTCAAAGGTAGATATTGCTGGCCCAGGATTTATCAACATCACTCTCAATCGTGCTGATCAAGCCGAGTTAGTTACAACAATTCTTAAGGCCACAAAGGATTATGGAAAAGGTAGTGCGCTCGCAGGTGCGCGAATCAATCTTGAATTCATTAGTGCTAATCCAACTGGCCCACTTCACTTAGGTCACACGCGTTGGGCAGCTGTAGGAGATTCATTAGGCCGTGTTCTAAGTGCTGCCGGGGCAGATGTGAAGAGAGAGTTTTATATTAATGATCGCGGAAACCAGATGGACTTATTTGGAGCATCAGTTGAAGCTGCAGCTTTGGGCAATCCAATTCCAGATGATGGCTATCAAGGTGCATACATTGCTGAATTAGCTAAAGAAGTAGTTGCAAGTAATCCCTCGATCACATCATTGCCAGAAGGGCAGCGCCATCCTGCATTTCGTGAAGCTGCTTATGCTCTGCAACTAAAAGATCAGCAGCGAGTACTAGACACATTTGGAACACATTTTGATGTGTGGTTCTCAGAGCGCTCTCTCCACGATCAAGGCGCAGTTGAACACGGCCTAGAAAAGCTACGCAAGCAAGGCCATGTTTTTGAAGAAGAAGGTGCTATTTGGCTGCGCACAACTGACTTTGGTGATGATAAAGACCGTGTGTTAACCAAATCTGATGGCTCACTTACTTATTTCTCATCAGACACCGCTTATTACATCAATAAGCGCGAACGGGGCTTTGATATCTGCATCTACATGCTTGGCGCAGATCACCATGGATATGTGGGTCGCTTAAAAGCTATTGCTGCATGTGCTGGTGATGATCCTGAATACAACATTCATGTACTAATCGGACAGTTAGTAAAGATTATGGAAGGTGGAGAAGAAGTAAAACTTTCTAAGCGCGCTGGCACGATAATTACCTTAGAAGAGTTAGTTGAAAAAGTCGGCGTTGATGCCGCCCGCTACACATTGATTCGATATCCAGTAGACACACCTATGGTGATGGATATCGATATTTTGAAGCGCAACACCAATGAGAATCCCGTCTATTACGTTCAATATGCTCATGCTCGCATTGCTGCTGTGTTGAGAAATGCTGATGAGCTCAAGATTCCTGTGGACCTTGCTGATTTTGATTCATCGCAGTTGGTGCATGATCGCGAAAATGAATTATTAGGAGCGCTAGCTGAATTTCCTCGTGTGGTGCAAAGTGCGGCTGAATTACGCCAACCTCACCGTGTTGCTCGCTACCTTGAAGAGTTAGCAGGTACGTACCACGGTTTCTATGCCGACTGTCGCGTTCTGCCAATGGGTGAAGAAAACCCATCTCCATTACACACTGCCCGTCTATTACTCTGTGCTTCTACGAAACAAGTTATTAAAAATGGTTTGGATTTACTGGGCGTTAGTGCACCGGAGAGGATGTAGACATGTGGTCCTCTCACGTTAAAACTGGCGCAGAATTATCAATCTCTTCTATTTCAGCTACTGCCTTAGCTAAAGAATTTGGTACGCCAGCTTTTATTATGGATGAAGCTGATTTTAGAGAACGCGCAAGCGCATGGAATACCGCTCTTAATAATGCTTTTGGGAGTAACGCAGGCACTGTTTATTACGCAGCTAAAGCCTTTATCTGTGTCGAAGTTGCTCGTTGGATTAAAGATCTTGGTATTGGAATTGATGTCTGCACGGGTGGGGAGTTAGCAGTTGCCCTTAAGGGTGGAATTAATCCTGCAAAGATTGAAGTGCATGGCAACAATAAATCTGTAGCTGAAATTGAAAGGGCTGTATCAGTCGGTGTTGGAACAATCGTTATCGATTCACTCTATGAAATAGAGCGCGTTGCGACTGCTGCTACCAAGCATGGCGTTGTTCAAAAAGTTTTGCTTCGTCTGACTCCAGGGATTGAAGCCCATACCCATGAATCAATTGCCACGGCCCATGAAGATGTGAAGTTTGGTTTCTCAATTGCAAGTGGTGCTGCGTGGAATGCAATTACCCAAGTTCTCACACATTCATCCCTAGAACTGCGCGGCTTCCATGCCCATATTGGTTCGCAAATTTTTGAAAATAATTCTTTTGAAATCAGCGCTCGGCGTCTTATTGAACTTTTGGCTAAGTACCGTGATGAGTATTCAGCTGAACTTCCTGAACTTGATTTAGGTGGGGGATATGGCATCGCTTATCTACCAGGAGAGAACTCTTTAGATCCAGCATCAACGATGAAGAATTTAGCGAAAGTTGTTAATACTCAGTGCGAAGCGCACAAGCTTGCTCTTCCACATATTTCAATTGAACCAGGCCGAGCAATTGTTGGTCCAACAATGTTCACACTCTATGAAGTTGGAACAGTTAAAGATGTCACTTTAGAAAACGGTGCAATTCGTCGCTATGTCTCTGTTGATGGTGGCATGAGCGATAACTTGCGCCCTGCTTTATACGATGCTCAATACTTTGCAGCGCTAGCTAATCGCACCAGCACAGCCAAAAAGGTTTCTTCACGCATTGTTGGTAAGCACTGTGAAACTGGCGATATTGTGATTCGGGAAATTGATTTAGAAAATGACATTGTTCCTGGAGATTTATTAGCCACCCC
>SXYM01000017.1 GCA_005789205.1 Actinomycetota bacterium
ACACTGCTCCTGAAAAGCTTGCAAAGATTCCGGTATCTGCAGTTGATGGAATTAGCGCAGCTAAGGCTAAAGAGATTATTAGTGCAGCTAATTTCCCAGCAGATGTTGCTGATCAAGTTGTCAGCGTCCTTGTGAAATTATGGGAAGTCTTCCAGTCAGAAGATGCAACTTTGGTTGAAGTTAACCCATTGGTTAAAACTAAAGATGGCAAAGTTATTGCACTCGATGGCAAAGTAACTCTTGATGACAATGCAGATTTTCGCCAACCAGATCATGAAGCACTTATTGATCAAGCTGCTGAAAATCCACTAGAAGCTGCAGCTAAGGAAAAGGGTCTTAACTACGTCAAGCTAGAAGGCGAAGTCGGAATCATTGGTAACGGTGCTGGTCTAGTAATGAGCACATTAGATGTTGTTGCTTATGCTGGAGAAAAGCATGGTGGAGTCCGCCCTGCAAACTTCCTCGATATTGGTGGAGGCGCATCGGCTCAAGTGATGGCCGACGGTCTTTCAATTATTTTGGGTGATAAAGATGTGAAGAGCGTTTTTGTTAACGTATTCGGTGGAATTACTGCGTGTGATGCTGTGGCCACGGGAATCGTTCAAGCCCTTGAATTACTTGGCTCAAAGGCAACTAAACCAATCGTTGTCCGCCTTGATGGTAATAACGTCATGGAAGGCCGAGCAATTTTGAATAAAGCAGCACACCCATTGGTGCAGCAGCTAGACACAATGGATGGCGCAGCTAATCGTGCTGCAGAATTGGCGGCAAAGTAAATGTCTATCTTCTTGAATGAGAACACGAAGGTAATTGTTCAGGGAATGACTGGTTCTGAAGGAACCAAGCACACCCGTCGAATGTTGGCCTCTGGAACAAAGATTGTCGGCGGAGTTACACCTGGTAAAGGTGGACAGGTTGTCGATATTGATGGACACCAACTACCAGTCTTTAATACTGTCGCCGAAGCAATGAGTGCAACTGGTGCTAGTGCATCAGTAGTTTTCGTTCCACCTAAGTTTGCTAAAGCTGCAGTCATTGATGCCATTGATGCCGCTATGCCTTTAGTGGTTGTTATTACTGAAGGAATTCCAGTTCATGACTCTGCAAGTTTTTATGCCTATTCACTCACTAAGGGCAAAACTCGTATTGTTGGTCCAAACTGCCCAGGTTTGATTAGCCCAGGAAAATCCAACATTGGAATTATTCCGGCAGATATTACCGATGCGGGTCCGATTGGTTTGGTTTCTAAATCAGGAACTCTCACATATCAAATGATGTATGAACTAAGAGATATTGGTTTTAGTACAGCGGTTGGTATTGGCGGTGATCCAGTTATTGGAACTACGCATATTGATTGCCTTCGTGCTTTCCAAGATGACCCTGATACCAAAGCAATTGTGATGATTGGTGAAATCGGCGGCGATGCAGAAGAGCGCGCAGCTGCATTTATCGCCGAATATGTAACTAAGCCAGTTGTTGGTTACGTCGCAGGCTTTACTGCACCTGAAGGTAAGACCATGGGTCATGCTGGTGCGATTGTTTCTGGGTCTTCAGGAACGGCTCAAGGGAAGAAAGATGCTCTTGAATTAGCAGGTGTGAAAGTTGGGCAAACTCCAAGTGAAACCGCGCGGTTATTGCGCGCGATTCTAGGCCGCTAAGACCATGTTTGGCCGCGTACTTGGAACCACTGTGGTCCAAGTCGCGCGCAGCATCGCCTTTGTTCTATTCCCTATTTCTTTCATTGCCCTTCTTGCTTGGGCAACAGCTGGAAGTGCAACTGGAAATACAGGAGATCCATTACGTGCAGCGCTATGGATTTGGCTGGGTGCGCATCAGGTGCCATTTTCTCTAGCTCTACCACCAGCAAATATCGCTGGATATCTTTCCTACTTGCCACTAGGTGCAGTTATATTGCCAATTTTTGCAATTCGAAGTGGGATTAATCGTGTCATCGATCGCTTAGATAACGACACTTCTTTATTGCCATTAGCGCGTCTTCTTTTTTCCATTGAGTACAGCGTTGCCGCAATCCTTCTTTCTTATTTTTCATCAACACAATCCGTTAAACCAGTTTGGTATTTGGCACCCGTATTTGTCTTCCCGCTAGTACTAGTTACAGGAGCAACAGTTGGGCGCCGCCTGGTTTTTGGTCAGGCAGTTTTATATGGTTCCAGAGTCTTAGCGCTATTACTCGGCATTTCTTCAATCATTCTAGGTATATCAATTTTCACTCATCTCTCAACCGTTACGAACCTCACTACGGTTTTAGAGCCAGGAATACTAGGTGGGTTGTTACTTCTTCTTCTCAATATTCTCTATATTCCAAATGCTGTAGTTGCAACCTTAGGCTATTTCTCCGGTGCTGGTTTTGCCGTGGGATCAGGAACAATGGTTGCGCCGTGGAGATTTGACCTTAATTCAATTCCAGCTTTTCCTTTGCTCGGCGCGTTGCCAACGGGTAAGTCTCTCTTTGCACTCTTTGGAATTGTTCTAGTAATTCTGGCAGGAGCCTTACTTGCCAGTTGGACTATTGATTTGAATATGAAAATCTTGGTTCAGAGTTTGATTTTTAGCGCGCTTATGTGTGTAGTAATTGGAATTGCAGGAGGCGGCGCTCTTTTAACTGATGCGATGTCTGCAGTTGGTGTTTCACCTTGGAAATTCACTCTGACATTGGTTGCTGAACTATCCCTGGGTGCATTTCTGGCCCTGTATTTGCCTCGTCTTGGAAGGCGCTAATGGCTGCTCGCGTTGTGTTGCTTGCGTCAGGTTCAGGCACTCTTGCCCAAGCAATCATCGATGCAAAAGAACTCGAAATTGAAATTGTTGCACTTATTAGTGATAACCCAGATGCGCAAGCTTTAACACGGGCACAGGAAGCGAACATCCAGACCTTTGTTCTACCTATAAAGGAATCACGTGATGAGTGGAACGAAGAAATCACTCAAACCGTAGTATCACTCTCAGTTGACCTGGTTGTGAGTGCTGGCTTTATGCGAATTCTGCCCCCAGATTTTGTGAATCGCTTTCCAACCATCAATTCTCACCCAGCACTTCTGCCACAGTTTCCTGGTGCGCATGCCGTTCGTGATGCGCTGGCAGCTGGAGTTTCAGTAACTGGGACCACGGTTCATTGGGTTAATGACGGCGTTGATACTGGCCCAATCATTACTCAGATGGAAGTACCAGTGCTGCCAGGAGATGATGAAGCCACACTTCATGAGAGAATTAAGAGAGTAGAACGCGGTCTCATTGTTGCGACCATCGCCCTGATTCTTCCAACTTTGGAGCACAATGTCTGATCGCAAAACTATTCGCCGTGCACTGTTAAGTGTCTATGACAAAGAGCGCTTACTTGAAATAGGAAATGCTCTCAGTGGTGCTGGGGTTGAGATTCTTTCAACTGGCTCAACAGCAAAGACATTACAAGCTGCCGGTATTGCAGTTATAGAAGTAAGTGCCTATACAGGTTTCCCAGAGATCATGGGTGGGCGAGTCAAGACCCTGCATCCACGCGTGCACTCAGGAATTTTGGCTGACCAAAACAATCCAGAGCATTTAGCAGCGATTAAAGATTTAGATATTGAACCCTTTGATTTAGTAATTATTAATCTCTACCCCTTTGCTGCCACCATCGCATCGGGAGCTGACTTTGCTGAATGCATAGAACAAATTGATATTGGTGGTCCTTCCATGCTGCGAGGGGCTGCCAAAAACCATGGTTCTGTTGCTGTTATTTGTAAGCCCGCGCAATATGACCAGTTGCTCTCTGCAATAAAAGCCGGGGGATTCACCCAACAAGAGCGTAAGCAACTAGCACTAGAGGTATTTAGAACTACCGCTGAATACGATTTAGCGATTGCCAATTGGCTTGGTCACAATGATGAACTACCTGAATGGTTTGGTCGGATTTGGCATCGTGAGAATGTTTTGCGTTACGGAGAGAATCCTCATCAAAGCGCAGCGATTTATTCAGGTGGCCCTGTTGGAATCGTGAATGCAGTTCAGCTGCATGGAAAAGAAATGTCATTTAACAACTACACCGATGCAGAATCTGCATGGCGGGCAGTGTTCGATCACCGTGATCCAGCAGTTGCAATTATGAAACACGCTAACCCTTGTGGTATTGCAGTGTGTGCGCAAGGTGTGGCAGTTGCTTATAAGCATGCTCATGAGTGCGATCCGGTTTCAGCTTTTGGCGGAGTAGTAGCGGCAAATCGTAAAGTGGATCTTGAAATGGCAACTCCACTTTGCGATGTTTTCACTGAAGTATTGATTGCTCCTGATTATGACGAGGACGCCTTAGAGCTTCTCATGAAAAAACCTTCAATTCGTATTCTCAAGTGTGCGAGACCTTTAGCCGTGCCCTTTGAATTACGTCCCGTATCAGGCGGAATTCTTCTTCAAGAGCTTGACTTAATTAATGCACCAGGTGATTCACCAATAAATTGGAAGCAAGTTAGTGGCGGATCAGTTGATGAACAAACTATGAAAGATCTCGAGTTTGCATGGCGAAGTGTTAGAAGTGTTAAAAGCAATGCAATTTTATTGGCAAAAATGACCGCATCAGTTGGAATTGGTATGGGTCAAGTGAACCGTGTTGATTCTGCGAAATTAGCTGTAGATAGAGCAGGTGAGAGAGTAAAAGGCTCTGTTGCTGCAAGTGATGCTTTCTTTCCATTTGCTGATGGACTCCAGATTTTGATTGACGCTGGAGTGGTTGCAATAGTGCAACCAGGTGGCAGCGTGCGTGATGAAGAGGTGATTGCAGCCGCAAAAAAGGCTGGCATTGCGATGTTCTTCACAGGCGTACGCCATTTCTCTCACGCCTAAACGGCTATTAGGATGAGCGCTATGAGCGCACAAATTCTGGATGGAAAAGCTTTAGCTGCAAAAATCAAAGGCGAATTGGCTATTCACGTAACTGAACTTAAATCACGCGGAATCACTCCAGGCCTTGGAACAGTCCTTGTAGGTGATGATCCAGGATCGCATTCATACGTTGGTGGAAAACATCGCGACTGCCAAGAAATTGGAATTAATTCAATTCGTGTGGATCTACCAGATAGCGCAAGTGAAGCCGATGTTATGGCGGCAATTAAAGATTTGAATTCATCTCCTGAATGCACTGGTTACATCGTGCAACTTCCACTGCCAAAAGGAATTAATACTCAAAGAGTTCTAGAAGCTATTGATCCATCAAAGGATGCCGATGGTTTGCACCCAATGAACTTAGGCCGTTTAGTTTCAGGTTATGACGCACCACTACCTTGCACACCTCATGGAATTGTTGAACTCTTAACTCACTATGAAATTAGTACCAAAGGCGCCGAAGTAACTGTCATTGGACGTGGATTAACTGTTGGCCGACCTCTTGGCTTGCTGCTTACTCGTAAGCAAGAAAATGCGACTGTAACTTTGACTCATACTGGAACAAAAGATTTATTAATGCATACCAAGAACGCTGACATCATTGTTGCTGCAATTGGGCAAGCGCATTTCTTGAAAGCTTCAATGATTAAGTCAGGTGCTGTAGTAATTGATGTTGGTATTTCACGTACTGATAAAGGTTTACTGGGTGATGTTGATCCATCTGTGATGGATGTGGCTTCATGGGTTGCGCCAATGCCAGGTGGAGTAGGACCAATGACGCGTGCGATGTTAGTTAAGAATGTTGTTGATGCATGCCGATAAATGATCGTCTCTTAACTCTTGCCAGCAATGTCGCAATCCTGATTGGGATTGCATTAGGCATTTTTGGAGTAGTGCGAGGTGCGTCACTTTTCATCGCTGCTGGAACTGCAGGGATGGCCATTAAAGCTCGGAATCAACGTAAATTCGACTTTTATTTCCCATTACTAATAGCTATAGCCCTCTTTGCTTTGGCAATTGCTCTTCCTCGCTGAGGGTAGAGTTGGGTGTATTGAGCGAACATAAGGAGTACGCCATGGGCGGAAAAGTCACAGTAGTCGGTGCAGGTTTTTATGGTTCAACAACTGCGCTTCGTTTAGCCGAGTACAACATCTTTGATACCGTCGTTTTAACTGACATTCTTGAAGGTAAGCCTGAAGGTCTAGCCCTTGATATGAACCAGTCTCGTTCAATTGAAGGTTTTGAGACAAAAATTATTGGCGCAACAACATCACCTGACGGTGCTGGTTATGAAGCAACAGCTAACTCTGATGTAGTTGTCATTACTGCAGGACTTCCACGAAAGCCCGGCATGAGCCGTATGGATCTCATCGGAGTTAACGCAGGAATCGTTCGTGGAGTGGCAGAAAATATCGCTAAGCATTCACCTAACGCAGTAATTATCGTGGTTTCAAATCCATTGGATGAAATGACTGCCCTTGCACAGATTGCAACAAAGTTTCCAAAAAACCGAGTTATGGGTCAGGCAGGTATGCTCGATACTGCCCGCTTTACTAACTTTGTTGCAGAAAAGCTGGGCGTTAAAGTTGGTTCAGTAAGGACTCTCACTCTGGGTTCACACGGGGACACGATGGTTCCAGTGCCAAGTCGTTGCACAGTAGATGGCAAAGCCCTAAGTGATTTGCTATCACAAGTTGAAATCGATGAACTGGTTGATTGCACACGTAATGGTGGGGCTGAAGTGGTAGCACTTCTTAAGACAGGATCTGCTTACTACGCACCATCTGCAGCAGCTGCCAGAATGGCAAAGGCTGTTATTGAAGATTCTGGTGCGGTAATGCCAGTGTGTGCATGGGTTGATGGTGAATATGGAATTTCAGGTGTCTATCTGGGCGTTGAAGCCCAGATTGGCCGCAGTGGAATCAAGAAAGTTGTTGAAAGTAAGTTGACCGATTCTGAAGTTGAAGCCCTCAAGGCAGCAGCTGAAGCGGTTCGTGCAAAACAAGCAGACGTACAAACACTCTAAGGGAGCGCATTACATGGCCAAGATCAAAGTTGAAGGCACTGTTGTTGAACTAGATGGTGACGAGATGACTCGCATCATGTGGCAGTTCATCAAAGACTCACTCATCCTTCCTTATTTGGACGTCAATCTTGAATATTACGACCTTGGTATGGAAAACCGTGATGCCACAGATGACCAAGTAACTATTGATTCAGCTCATGCAATTCAAAAGCATGGCGTCGGAATCAAGTGCGCAACCATCACACCAGATGAAGCTCGCGTTGAAGAGTTTGGCCTTAAGAAGATGTGGAAGTCTCCTAATGGAACTGTCCGTAATATCTTGGGTGGTGTAATTTTTCGTGAGCCAATCATTATTAGCAATGTTCCACGCTTAGTTCCACATTGGACTAAGCCAATTGTAATTGGTCGCCACGCATTTGGTGATCAGTACCGTGCAACAGATTTCAAGGTTCCTGGTCCAGGCAAGCTAACAATGTCATTTGTTCCAGAAGATGGATCAGCCCCAATCCAACACACTGTTTACGATTTTAAGTCATCAGGTGTTGCTATGGGTATGTATAACTTGGATGAATCAATCCGTGATTTTGCTCGTGCATCTTTGAACTACGGACTAATTCGTAAGTATCCAGTTTATCTCTCAACTAAGAACACAATTTTGAAGGCCTACGATGGTCGATTCAAAGATATCTTTGAAGAGATTTACCAAGCAGAGTTCAAGAGCGCATTTGATGCTGCAGGTATTTGGTATGAGCATCGTCTCATTGATGACATGGTTGCTATGTCACTTCGTATGGAAGGTGGCTATGTCTGGGCATGTAAGAACTATGACGGCGACGTTCA
>SXYM01000018.1 GCA_005789205.1 Actinomycetota bacterium
ATTTTGCCAGTTGTTTCGCGGGCCAACATTGCTTGGTGAGCAGCAGTGGCCTGACTTAAGCCAAATGTTGCACCAATTACTGGCTTTAATTTTCCTTCAATTACTAATGAAAATAGTTCTGTAATTACATCGTTAAGAAGTTCTTTCTTACCAAAGCAATGTGCCAACCAAAATCCCACTATGGTCTTTGATCCACCCATCAACACACCTGGATGAATGGGTGTTGGCGAAGTTCTAGATGCCATACCAAAAGTAACTAATCGACCAAATGGTGCCAAAACATCAAGGCTCACATCAAAAGTTTTACCGCCGACCATCTCAAGAACTAAATTAACCGGCTTACCACCATTAGCCTCAAGGATTGCATCTTTAAGTTTATCTTGATTTGCATCAATAACAACATCAGCACCAAGTGATTTGGCTAAAGCTCGCTTGCTTTCAGATGAGGTTACAGCAATTACTTTTGCTCCCCACATCTTTGCTAATTGAATAGCAATAGTTCCAACACCTCCTGCTGCTGCATGGATAACTACGCTCTCACCTTTTTGTAGGTGGCCAACAGTTTTTAAGATGTGCCAAGCAGTTGAACCTTGAACCAACATACACAACGCTTGTTCATCACTTACTCCATTTGGTATTTCAATCATTGCAGCAGAGTGTGCGCGCGCTTTTTGCGCATATCCCCCGCCATCAACAGGTGCAAGTACACGGCGACCATTAGCAATTCCAACAACTTCAATTCCAGGAATAAGTGGAAGCTTTTGTGGAGAAAGATAAGAGTTTTCTGTTTGATGTGTATCGGCATAGTTAATACCGATTGATGTTACTTCTATTAGCTCTTGTCCAGGACCAGGAACTGGTTCTGCTAGATCAACTAAGTGCATGGATTCTGGGCCGCCAAATGCGGTGATTTGTATTGCCTTCATTGTTTTATCCCTTAGTTGCGCCGAGAGTTAAGCCTGAAACAAACTGCTTACGAAGAACAAGGAAGAGAATAATCGTTGGCGCAGCAACAATGCTGGCACCTGCTGCAAGCAAATTGAAATCTGTGATGTATTGACCCTGCAATTGACGCAGCGCCGAGGTCACAGGACGTTTAGAGTCCTCTGACATCAAAATCAACGCCCAGAAGAAATCGTTATAGATCCAGCAACTCATTAACACGCCAAGGGCTGCTAGAGGTGGGCGAAGCAGTGGCAACATAACGTTCCAATAGTGTCTAAAGACTGAACAGCCATCGAGAATGGCAGACTCTGAAATTTCCTTTGGAACTGTCTTCATATATGAAGAGAGAACGAAGGTAGCAAAGCCAACTTGGAATGCAACGTGGATAAGAATGATGCCAAAATAGTTGTTATAGAGCAGTGAACGGTTTCCGAAAAGATCACCAATTTTGATGTATAGCCAGAAAACTGGAATATATGTAGCAATAGTTGGCAACATATTGCCAGCAGTAAAGAAAAGTAAAAGAGTGAGATTAAATCTAAATGAGTAGCGTGATACTACGAAAGCTATGAGTGAGCCTAAGAATAAGATCAGAATGACGCTAGGTACCATCACATAAAGAGTGTTCAAGAAGTATTTCGTTAAACCCATAACTCGAAAAGCTTGGAAATAGTTATCTAGGTTTAAATTACGTGGCCAAGAGAAGACTCCATAGGAAATAATGTCGTTATATGGGCGTAATGAAGTCCAGAGTGTCCAAAGGATCGGAAAAATCCAAACAAAAGCAAAGAAGCCGATAATGGCAGAGATGAAGTTATCTTTTGTCTTTTGCTTATTCTTGTACTCTTTATTTTGGACAATCGTAGTACTCACTGGAGATCCTCCTTAAAGACATTGCGCAGATAAACAAGAATTGGCACAACGCAGAGCACAAGGGCAATAACTGAATATGCCGCACCCTTCATTGAAATACCTTGTCCGGCAAAGTTCTGGAAGGCCAAAATATTGAGCAATGGCCAAGCCGTAGAAGTGCCATAAATAATGTAAACAAGGTCAAAAGCACGCAAGGAATCGATAATCGTGATCACCAAAATGATGACATTGACTGGTCGCATAGTAGGAAAAATGATTTTTCTAAAAGTCTGCCATTCTGTAGCACCATCGATTGCAGATGCTTCCCGAAGAGATGAATCAAAAGCCTTTAAGCCAGCTAAATAAAGCAACATGATGTAACCAATATGGCGCCAAGAGGCCAAGGCCATAATTACATAGCTATTAATGTCATAGTTACCCCAAATAGAAATAGCGTTTCCAATATCTCTACCCATCACACCTTGCACAAAGCCACCAGGCTGGAGCATGAAGTTCCAGATGATTCCGATAATGGCTAGGGAGAGTACTACGGGGATATAGAAAATAGTCTCATAAATCCGATGACCCTTAATTTTGCGATCAAATTGATAAGCCAACAAAATGCCAAGTGGTGTTGCAATGAATGTAAACCACAGTAACCAGACAATATTGTTCTTTAGCGCATCATAGAAAACTGGTGATCCGAAAAATATATTTTTGTAATTTGCAAAACCGGCCCATTTAATGTCAGCGACATTAATGCCATTCCAGTAAGTAAAAGAAAGAATGACGGTGATAAGTGTAGGTGCCCATAAGAAAACCACCTGTAATAAAGTGGGGAGACCTACGAATGCGCCGAGAGTAAATCGATCGTTACGGGAAAGAGAACGGCGGCTGCGAACTTTTTTGTTCACAGCCGCCGTTTTCATTTCTTAACCCTAGTCTAATTCGTTAATTTAAACGAATTAAAGTGCAGGAAGTGCATCCCATTGTGCTTGAGTGCTTTCAAGAATCTTTGTGAGATCTTTTGGATTCTTTAGGAAGCTCTGAATTGCTGGACCAACAACTGGACCTGCAAAGTCACCGCGAGTATCGCGGTCAAGGAAGAAGCCGATGTTCTTAGCTGCGCCAAGAACTGCAAGCTTCTGCTTGTTGAATGCATCGTATGAAGATGTATCGAAATCGCTGCTGATGTAAATGTTTGTGTCTCCAGCGGCAACTGCTGCATCAATACCTTCCTTTGATCCCAAGAATCCAGCAAGGTCTGCTCCACCTTCTGGGTTCTTACCATTTGCGGCAACTGAAATACCGTCAAGTGGTGCATCAATGGAGTCAATACCGTGCTCTGGATTGATTTCTGGGAATGGAACAATCCATAGATCGTCATAGTCAGCCTGTGACTTCGCTAGGAAGTCGTTAGCAAACCATGAACCCATCATCATGGCGCCGCACTTCTTCTGTAGTAGAAGATCGCGCATGCCATCCCATGAGATATCAAGAACGTTCTTGTTCATGAATGGAATCAATTCGCCCATGTGATTAAAGACTTCTACAACCTTGGCATCTGTCCACTGCTCTTTGCCGTTCAGCAAGTCAATGTGGAATTGGTATCCGTTAAGACGCATGTTGAGAATATCGAATGTTCCCATAGCTTCCCAGCCGCCTTTGTCGCCAAGTGCGTAACCAACTAGACCCTTCTTTTGTGTAGCTTCACACAGTTTGATTAGGTCATCCCATGTTGCAATGCTCTCTGGGTTAAGACCCAATTCCTGCATTGTTGACTTACGGTAGTGAAGTCCCCATGGGTAGTAAGTCGTAGGAATGATGTACTGCTTGCCATCTGAAGGATTTGTTGCACCTTGGATTGCAGCAGCTGAAAGTGAACTTCCCAGAGCCTTTACTTGCTCTGAAACATCAGCTAGTAGGCCAGCATCAGCACGTGCATTGGTTCGCCATCCGGCCATCCAACCAAATGCATCATCAGGTGTTCCCTGCATGATTTGTACGAAGTTATTCTGGAAGTCATCTGAGTTAACTGCCTGTGAAATAACTTTGTTGCCAGTCTTCTTTGTGTACGCATCGTTTGCTGCGATCGCAATTTTTGCACCAGCATCACTTAGATTTCCACGGATTGTGAAGTGAACATCTCCAGTGACTTGCTTCTTTCCACATCCAGCAAGAAGTGATCCACCAGCAACTAGTCCAGCTCCACCGATTGCAGCACCCTTAAGTACTGAACGACGGGAGATGCCATTGTTTACATCTGACATTATTTTCCTTTTCTCTAGAGTTGAGCCTTTCGAAAGGTCATCAGGTTTTGAAGGGGTCAAGGCCTGGTAACACTCTCAACTTAGGCCTCTTACCTATGTACAGATAGGCCTAAGAGGTAACGAATTGGTTACTTTTACGCCTAATTTGCGGTTTTTTGGCTACTTTTTGCCACCAAAGAGGCGTGAAAGTAAACCCTGCTCTTTTGTCTCACTTTCATGGCCTTGGCAACGATCTTTTGGGGCCACACCGACCAATGCTTGCTCAATGTGCTCGCCGCAACCTGACCAGGTTGGCTTTTGGCATCTATTGCAAGTAACTCGTGAACACATATTTACACCTTATAACCCTGCTACACGAACAGCAACCAGCGCAATACTAGCCACCATCGCCCAAGCAATCAGGCCCATCACCATTGGGCGTACACCAATCGCGCGAATTGCCCTCCAGCGCACTCCTGTACCTAGTGCAACTAATCCAGCACCGAGTAAGAGCTTGCTAGTTAGCACGATTGCATCATGAATTCCTGTTGGGATCTCAAAAACATTTTGAATGATAGCCACTGCCATGAAACCTAAAACGAAAAATGGAATAAGTGGAACTTTCGCTGAGTCTTGAGCGCTTTGACCTTGGGTCTTCAAATATTTACGATGACGAAGTGTAAGAATCAAAACAATTGGTGCAAGCAAACATACACGTGAGAGCTTTATGACGATTGCAGACTTAACTGCTTCATCACTCCAGACGGAGGCTGTTGCAATAACTTGACCAACATCATGCACTGCAGCACCAGCCCAAGAACCAAATGTTTGATCACTCAAACCCATTAAGTTACCAAGAAATGGCAAAACAAAAATTGAGAGAGTTCCACACAATGAAATCAGAGCAATTGCATAAGAGGTTTCTTCTTCGGTCGCACGAGTTTGAGGTCGAACTGCGGCAACTGCCGTTGCACCACAAACACCGAAACCAACTCCAATAAGTAGACCTAAATCCCCACTCATTTTGAATAATTTAGAAAGTCCTAATATTCCAAAAATTGTTAGGCTGACCACCAAAATAACCATGATGACACCTTCTAAGCCAATTGTCTTAAGTGAAACAATGCTTACTTGGGCACCTAGAAGTGCAACACCAATACGCATTAATTTTTTACTTGATAGTGCCGTACCAGCTGCGGCAAAGCTTGGCCATGTAGCAAAATTTGCAATCAAGAATCCAAATCCAACACAAAGTGCTAATGGACTGATCGCAGGTTGAAAACTATTGATTTGAAATGCAACAGCTACTACCACTGCAATTAAGCCAAGGCCCGGAAGTGTTTTAGTCATTTAGATACCAAACTTTGTTGACCAGGTCTTGAGCTGCTCTGAGACTTGATCTGTAATGGTTATTTCATCTCCGCTATTGAGATTCTCCGGGTTCACACGATTAGAACCTGGCAGGCGACCCCCAGCGCTATTTACTTCTTGGGCGAATTCAAAGGTTCTGTTGTTATTGCCATCAACAGATAATTTTGAAGCATCAATTGCGATGACGAAATGTGAAATCTGTTGAGGCAGCCCATCCTGGCTAGCTGCAAACATGTCAGGAATATTCTTGGCCAAAGTTGGCCCAATCAACATTCCAGTTAACGATTCGACTAAAACAGCTATTGCATAACCCTTAACGCCGCCTAAGGGTGCAAGCATTCCAGCTAACGCTTCCTTGGCATCTGTAGTTGGCGCACCATCTTTTGTGAATGCCCAACCAGGTTCAAGTTCAGCACCCGCTTGAGCTTTTGCTTGAATCTTTCCGCGAGCAACTGCACTTGTTGCTAAATCAATAACAGTGGGTGGATTAGTTGGAATACCTGCTGCAAGAGGAGAAGTTGAAAGCAGTGGTTGATTACAACCCCAAGGAGGCATAACTGCAGGACCTGTGCTAAATGCAATACCAACTAATCCACGATTAATCATTGGCCAGACATAAATACCGAGAGCACCGCAGTGATTAGAGCGGCCAACACCAACGGCAGCTACTCCATTCACCATTGCCCGTTCAGATGCAATTTCAGATGCTTTTTGTAACTGCCAATGGCCCAATCCATCATCACCATCAAAAACAACCAAACTTGGTAAATCTGTAACACTCTTTAACTCTGCCTTTGGATTGATTCCACCTGCTTGTAAACGAGAAAGATAAAAAGGAAGACGCATCAATCCGTGGCTTCCAATTCCCCATCGATCACTTGCAACAATGCAGCGAGCTGTTGTTGTTGCTTCTTGTGTAGGAACGCCAGCTGCTTCTAATAAAGATGCAGCTGTAGTGATTGCAGAACCAACGTTTAAGATAGGCATTAGTTACTACTTTCGGCTAAAGCACCAACAGCATGTGTAGCTGGCTTTGAGTTTAGAACTAATTCAATGTTAGAGGTCAAAATCTGATTGATTCGAAGCTGACTTTCATGGGTAATGCCAGCCACGTGTGGAGTCAGAATCAAATTAGAAATAGTCTCCATTTCACCTTTACTAGGTGGCTCTTGGGCTCGAACATCAAGTGCTGCCCCGGCAATAGTTCTTGCTTTCAGTGCAGTGATGAGGTCTGCTTCATTAATAACTTCCCCTCGACCAACATTTACCAAAATTGCATCTGGCTTCATAAGGCTAAGAGTTTGTGCATTGATAGTTCCATTTGTTTCTGGTGTAGAAGGCATATGGATACTGACTACGTCACTGCGCTTTAAAACATCTTCAAAAGTTGTTAATTCAATTCCAGCGAGGTTTTTTGCATATGGGTCACACCCAAGAACATTGCAGTTAAAACCTTGAATTAGTTTTGCTGTTGCAACTCCTGTGGCACCGCAGCCCAATAAACCCCATGTCAGACCTGAGAGTTCACGGCCAGGTGTTCGCACCCAACCACCAGCACGAGTTGCAACATCATGACCTGGAATGTTTCGAAGTAATGCAAGTGCTAAACCAAGTGTTAATTCACCGACGCTAACAGCGTTTGCACCAAGTCCTGCGACCACAACAACGCCTGCAGCATCTGCAGCTTTAATATCAATATTGTCTAATCCAACACCTGCCCTAGCAATAACCTTTAGTTTTGGAGCAGCTGCGATGATTTCTGCACTTACCTTTGTGCGATTACGAACTACTAGTGCTGTTACATCTTTAAGGCAAGCTTTGAGTTTTTCAGGATCATTCCATAAATCATCATTTCGAATAATGGGAAAACTCCCTTCCAGTTTTTGGAAAGGAGTTCCCCATACATCTTCAGAGATGAGAATCATTATGCAGAGATATACAACTTTGTGAATGTGAACTCACGGTGGCCCATAACTTCAGCCTTGCATAGACGACCATTAACAGTGTCATAAATGACATCCATCATCATGTCGCCAGCCTTAGTTAAATCGTATTCGTAACGAAGTAATCCAGAAACATCTAGATCGATGTGCTCAGTCATTGACTTAGCAGTCTTGATGTTTGCAGTTAGCTTCAAAACTGGAACGATTGGGTTGCCGATTACGTTTCCTTGTCCGGTTGGGAACAAGTGAATAACTGCACCGCCAGCAGCCATCAGAGTTACGCACTCTGCTGCAGCCGATGATGAGTCCATGAAATACAAGCCAGGCTTTGATGCACTTGGCATTTCAGCGGGCTTGAGAACACCCACAACTGGTACAGAGCCAGTTTTTGCAATATTTCCAAGTGCCTTTTCTTCAATAGTTGTTAAGCCACCAGCAATATTTCCTTGTGTTGGCTGTGAACCAAGAAGGTTTGCACCGGTTGCTTCAATAACCTTGATGTAGTTGTCATATGTAAGCTGGAATAGATCGCGAGTAGCAGCATCAATGCAACGCTCTGCAATGAGGTGTTCTCCACCAGTTAGCTCTGATGTTTCACCAAAGAAAACAGTTCCACCTGCCTCAACCCATCTGTCAACAGCCTGTGAAGTAGTTGGGCAAGATCCAAGACCAGATGTTGTGTCTGACTCTCCGCACTTAATCGACATGATCATGTCACCCATTTCAGCTTCTGTGCGAACAAGACCTGATGCATCTTGTAAGAACATGGCTGCAACACGGCTAGCTTCTTGAATTACTTGTAGGTCGCCCTTGCCTTCAATTGAAAATGCTGCGACTGGCTTCCCCGTCTTTGCAATTCCATCAGCAACACGTTGTGTCCACTTTGGCTCGATACCAATTACAACCACTGCTGCAACGTTTGCGTTAACACCAGTCCCAATAAGAGTGTCGAATGTGAGTTGTAGATCTTCACCAAACTGCAAGCGCCCAAAAGCGTGAGGCAGAGCTAACGTGCCAGGAATAACTTTTGCAACAGCCTCTGCAGCTGCATTTGAAAGGTCATCGAGAGGCAAAATAATGACGTGATTGCGGATACCCATAGTGCCGTTTTCGCGGCGGTATCCCATTAAGCGCGGCTTGCTTCCCATCGATAACTCCTCATGTTGTGTGTGTGAATGTAATCGCCCTTTTTGATGGCAGCTGATGCAAGTCCGACTTTGATGCCGTACTTAATAATTGAGTCACCCTCAGCAAGATCTGCGAGCGCAAATTTGTGTCCGAGAGGAATCGCGTGATTTAACACCGCGGTGCTCTCAGTTCCTTCCTTTACCGAACGCCCTTGAAGGGTTCCAGGTTGCAGATCTGTCATCGCAACGGCAACGTTGTCGCCATCATGATGAAGCAGGAACTGCGGTGGTGTTATTGCCATATCTACACACGCCTTTCATCGCTTAAATTGGGAAGTGGTCTGACCTCTTGCGGGAGTCTAGGACAGTTGAGCGTGTGCCGTCTAGCCCCCTGCCTAAATAACTTGAAGTGGTCTAACCTGTTGCTATGAAAAGCGAGCTTCGGTACGGAATTATCGGTGCAGGCAGCATGGGCCGTGAGCATATTGAGAACATCAAGGTCATGGGTGGGGCGGCAGTCAGCGCTATTAGCGATCCCCACAAGCCATCTCAAGAGGCCGCCCTTGCTATGGCCCCAGGGGCCAAAGTATTTAGCGATCACCGGGCCCTGATTGATTCTGGTCTAGTCGATGCAATCATTGTTGCAACTCCTAATGACACACATGCAGCCGTACTTAAGGATTGCCTGGCAAGTGAGATTGCTGTCTTTGTCGAAAAGCCCCTTGCAACCACAGTTGAAGATTTGAAATCAATTTTAGCTTGGGATGAGAAGCGAAGTGCAATGACATGGATGGGTCTTGAATACCGTTTCATGCCCCCAGTTGCTGAAGCAATTGCCCGTGCAAAAGAAGGTGAAGCGGGAAAAATTCACCAAGTATCAATTCGTGAGCACCGTGAACCGTTCTATCCAAAAGTTGATAACTGGAATCGTTTTGCCCAGCGCACAGGTGGTACTTTGGTTGAAAAATGTTGTCACTACTTCAATTTGATGGACATTGTTGTTGGTGAACAACCTATAAGAGTTTTTGCTTCCGGCGGCCAAAGTGTTAACCATTTGGATGAAAAATATGACGGAAAGCAAGCAGATATGTTGGATAACGCCTACGTAGTTCTTGAGTACGCAAATGGTGCTCGTGGAATGTTAGATCTGTGCATGTTTGGCGAAGGCTCATTCGATAAAGAGATTCTGACAATAGTTGGCGATGAAGGAAAGATTGAATCCTTCTTACCTTCTCAAGTAGTCCGTGCATCGCGCAGGGAGTCAATTGGAAAACTTTCAGGATGGTCACGCGGTGCAAGTCGCGCTCGTGGAAATGAACAAAAGATTGTTCACAACTACGATGTGAAATACATGGGCCACCACTACGGTGCTTCTTATATCGAGCACACAAAGTTCCGAGATGCTATTTTGAATTCAACTCCTGCTGAAGTAACGCTCAAAGATGGTGTAACTAGCGTGGTTACTGGCCTTGCTGCTCATAAGAGCATTAATGAAGGCCGAGTAGTTGAAATTAAAGAGCTGTGGGGTTAATGCACACAATCATTCTCGATACTGATATCGGTAGCGATGTAGATGATGCTTTAGCTCTAGCAACGGTGTTGGGTTCTGAATCAGTGAATTTACTCGGTATAACTACTGTTTATGGTGACACCAAACTAAGAACTCGAATAGCACATCATTTGTGCCACATCGCCAATAGATCAACTCCAGTCTTCGCCGGAGTCGAAACACCTTTATCTGGTCGCCAGGTATGGAGTACAGGATCTGAGGGAAAAGCCTTCTCAAATTTAAATCGGTACGCACTTGAAGATAAAACGGCAGTTGAATTTCTCGTTGAAGCAGTAAATCAAAATCCAGGTGAAATTGAGGTCATTGCAATTGGCCCGTTATCAAATATTGCCACTGCAATCGTGCAGGCTACAGACTTTGCCAAAAATGTTAAGCAACTCTGGATAATGGGTGGTGACTTCACTAAGGAGAAGATTGAGCACAACTTCAAATGTGATATTGCGGCAGCAAAGATTGTTCTTGAGTCAGAAATTTCCATAACAATTTTGGATTTACCCTCCTCACAAAAAACGATAATTAAGAAAAATGAAATAGAACAGATTAAAAGCTCTGGCAAACTTGGCCCAATTTTGTACACTGAAATCCTGAATTGGATTCAGCCACGTAATCAAGATTGGACCATACCCCATGATCCAATCGCGGTAATAGCAATGCTAGAGCCAGAGTTATTCAGTTTCTCTGACAAAGGATCTGTTCAAATTGGCGAAGATGGAAAAAGCGATTGGCGCTTAAATGAAGATGGAAATGTAAAAAGAGTCACTCCGTCAAAGCCATTAGAGGCTGTGAACGCCATGATTTCGCTAATTGCCAAAGTGAATTAATTACCAGCTAGTCCATGGCTTTGCATGGGTATCTACGATTTCTGCCAACTGTTCAAGTCGCGGAATTGAAACTTCCCGTAACGCTTTAGGGATATTCCCTGCACCAACAATATCGGCCCAAACCGCTCTCCCTGCAAGGAATCCACTTGCTCCACCCATGGCACAAGCCTTCACCGCATCATTAAAGAATGGTTGCTTCACTCCATTTGAAAGCACAACCCATGGCGAACCAATTGCTTCAGAGATTCTCTCAGCGTTCTTAGTCACTAAATTTAAATCACCCTCGCCATGGAATGGAACTTCAGCTTTATAAAGATCTGGTTTCCAACTCGCAGCCTCTCTTGCAGCAATAATCAATTCCTCTTCACGATTAAATGCTTTGGAAGCCTCAGTTGGAGGTTTGACGATAATTTCAATAATTGAAGGCAACCCAGAAATTTTACAAAGTTTGTTGAAATCTCCTACAAGTTTTGCACGTGAGTCAGGCGATTCATCATTGCGCCATAAAACTAAAAACTTCAATCCTACACTTCCGATGTCGCGAATGCGGATTGGATCTACATCTGGATCAATTGCAGTATCTGTTGCTGCACCACCTGCAGGTCCAACCAATAGATCTGCAGCAGCAATTAGTCCACAACTGCCCTTGAGAGCTTTTTGTTTGATAATTTCATCTATGCCAAATTCCTGATCCACCAATAATGCGGATGCATAAGGAGATAACTCACGTGCAACATCTACTTTAAATTGCGTAAGTTGAGAATCTGGCACTGGAGTGGATTGGTGGAGTGCAAACATTCCGCGCAACGCCTCGCGCTGATCAACTGCAACCATTGCAAGGGCACCTGATGGTCTTGCCAATTTAGTTAGTGGTGCCCTCATTAATTTGTCTCCAGAAATGCATTGAGTTCGGCTGTTGTTGGAATCATTGATTGGCCATCTAGTCCGCGGCAGGAAAGGGCAGCAACTGCATTTGCTCGATGTAGCGCTTCTTGAAGAGAAAACCCATGGATAATTTGAGCAACTAAGGCGCCATGAAATACATCTCCTGCACCCAAAGTGCTTTTTACTTCAACCTTAAAACCAGATGAAGTAACTAATCCAGTTTCAGATGAATATCCTGAACTACCTGCTGATCCTTGAGTGGCAACAACGGTATTTCCACCCTTTAAAGAATCATTTTCTAAGGCAACTGCTAAATCAACACCTGGGTATCGAAGTGCCATTTGCCGATCAGTCGGCACAAAAAGATCCACAATAGCTGGATTAAAATCGTCAACGCCATATCCAGCATCAAATGAGATGAGTGGACCTCTGCCCCTTGATATGCCCAGCTCTGCCAGGCGATTTATTCCAACATGGTCAACATGTAACCATTGTGCATTCGATAGCAAATCTTTTGCAGCTGAATTTATAGGTGCTTGGTTGATGGGTTGTCGGGTATTTATGGCGCGAGCACTTCTTTCTAAGGAAGAAACAATTACACTTCCTGCAGTCGGCGACGATCCAATAGAAATTCCTGAAGTATCTACGCCTTCCTTTTCAAATATTCGAAGTACTTCTTTACCATCAGTATCATCGCCGATGGTTCCGATGATTGCGGTTTTAATCCCTTGGCGACTCAATGCAACAGCAGCAACTGCGGCTGGGCCACCTCCACCACGTGTGATTTCAAGTGCTATGACTCTTTCATCTTCACTTGGATATTTATCTACTAAGGCAACGGTGTTTTCCGTAATTCTTAGACGCCTAGCGCCTCACGAAAATCAAACTTTGATTTGCGGACCAATTTCTCTTGATATTTCAAAGCATGAAGTTTTTTGTGGAAGTCGGATTGTAAAACTATCG
>SXYM01000019.1 GCA_005789205.1 Actinomycetota bacterium
AAGCCAAGACCTGCCTCATAAGGATTAGTTTCGGTGTTTATCTCACCTGCCCAAGCACGATAACCCTTTTCAAGTCTTAGAGATTCAATAGCTCTATAACCACAGGCTTTAATTCCCTGTGCTTTACCTGCAGCCATAATCTTTTCCCACAACTCTAAGCCTTGTTCAACGGCAACATAGAGCTCCCAACCCAGTTCACCAACATAGGTAACTCTGGTTGCGCGCACCTTAATATCACCCACGCTAATTTCCTTTGAACTCATAAAAGGAAATGCTGCATGGGAGAGATCTGCACTTGTTAACGATTGCAGGATCGCTCTGGATTTTGGTCCCATGATTCCAAAGCAAGCAAGATCTTTTGTAATGTTAGTGATCTCAACACCATCAAATGAATGTTCGCGGCGCATTTTCTCTAACCAACCAAAATCATGGACTGAAAAGGCAGTTCCTGTGACAATCATAAATTCATTGTCTGCAGTTTGTGTGACGGTGTAGTCAGATTCAATACCGGCTTTTGAGTTAAGTGCCTGTGTGTATATTGTTTTGCCAACACCTTTGACAACATTATTTGCGCAGACATAGTTGAGGAATTCTCCCGCCCTTGCCCCACTTATTCGGGCCTTTGCAAAGCTAGATTCATCAAACAAACCGGCCCTTTCTCGCGTTGCCTGGTGCTCTACTTGCACCGCACTTGACCAGTGATTTCCTAGCCAATCCTTTGGACGCAGTGCATCATCGCCGATATTGGTTGAATAAAAATTGACACGTTCCCATGAAGATTTTTCACCAAAGACCGCCCCATGTGCTTTGTGCCATTCATAGACAGGGGAGGTAAATTTAGGCCGTGCTGATTTGCGCTCTTCGCTTGGGTAGTGGATGTCGTAGTACTGCTCGTAGTTTTCTGTGATGCGTTGCAAGGTGAAATCTGGGGATTCATAGGATGCACCGAAGCGTTTAATATCCATATGCCACAGATCCATCGTTGGCTCACCTGCAACAACCCACTCA
This sequence comes from Actinomycetota bacterium, assembly GCA_005789205.1. GTDB lineage: Bacteria > Actinomycetota > Actinomycetes > Nanopelagicales > Nanopelagicaceae > Planktophila. The sequence continues at coordinate 1,009 of SXYM01000019.1, forward strand.
GCAACTACTTTGCCGATTCCACCTGCTCCTGCAATACCGTGGGCACAAAAACCTGCAGCAACAAAGAAACCACCAACGGATGTCTCACCTAAACAGAACTCATTATCTGGTGTGAAGCCCTCTGGGCCGTTAATAAAGCTTTTGATCCCAACTTCTGCCATCTTCGGAACACGCTTTTGTGAAGCTTCAGCGATATCTGTGAAGCGATCCCAATCTTCAGCCAACAATGAGTTGTTAAAGTTTGCAGGGATATCATCAATATTGTTGTAGTCAGCAGACCACGCCTTTGATGTGCGCTCATATCCACCCATCAGCAGACCTGATACTTCTTGGCGGAAGTAAATCAAATTATCTGGATCACGAAGTGATGGCAAAAATGCTGCATCTTGTGGCATAAAGTTTTCTGTTATTAAGTATTGGTGACTCATTGGAACAATTGGCACACGAACATTGACCATGCGTGCTATTTGCGGTGCATACATTCCACCGCAGTTAACAACTATTTCGCATTCAATCTCACCTTTATCGGTAACAACACTGCTGACTCGTCCATTGGTTGTTTTAATCTCAAGGACTCTGGTGTGTGTGAAGATCTGAACGCCTTGTCCTCTTGCACCGGCTGCCAGCGCCATTGCCAGCTGTGAAGGGTCGACTTGGCCATCTGAGGCCATGTAGCAAGCGCCAACAACACCTTCTAGGTCGATTAAAGGAAAGAGCTCTTGGGCCTCTTTGGGAGAAATCTCTTTTAAATCTAAACCAAATGTTTTAGCCCAACCGATTTGCCTGCGGATCTCTTGCATGCGCTCAGGTGTGGAAGCCAACTTAATACTGCCGCACTCGCGCCAACTTGGGGGTGTGTCAGTCTGTTGTAGTTTTCTATAGAGATCAACGGAGTGCATATTCATTAGCGTCAGCGTTGGATCTGCGCGTAGTTGACCTACAAGACCTGCGCTATGGAATGTGGAGCCGCTGGTGAGTTCATTGCGATCGAGCAAAATGACATCTTTTTCGCCAAGCTCGGCTAAATGATAGGCAACCGAAGTTCCGCCCACGCCACCACCAATAATGATGATTTTTGCTCTGGTTGGGAGTACTGACACGGCCACATATGAAATGTATCCTGAATGCGTGTCTGACGATAGTGCCCTTGAGCAAGAGTTCGGTGAACGTTTCAATAAAATCGCCCTGCTCAAAGCCCGCACATTTATTAAAGAACTATCCGGGGGATTAACCAATAGAAACTTTCTTATAGAAACCCCAGAGAATAAATATGTGGCCCGAGTCTCAAGTAACTCCTCATCCTTACTCTCTATTAATCGCGAATCAGAATTTATAAACACCACTATTGCCGGCAAAGGCGGCGTGGGGGCCGAAGTGCTGGATTACATACCCGGTGAAGGTCTACTTCTTATCTCCTACATCAGCGGCAAAACTTATGGGGCAGATGATGTCGCTTCGAACTTGCCCCGTATTGCTACAAGTTTGCGTAATCTGCACGCACTTGAGCCTTTTGATCATGAGTTTAATATGTTTAATACGCAGAGTAATTATTTAAAGATAGTAAAGGAGCAGGGCTTTCGAGTTCCAGATGGTTATGTGGATTTTGAACCTATGGTTGCACAAATCAAAAAAGCTTTTGAAACCCTCTTTGAAGGATTGGTGCCTTGTAATAATGATTTATTGCCAGGCAATTTCATTGACGATGGCACAAAAATCTGGCTTATTGACTATGAATACTCAGGAAATAACGATGCCTGCTTTGAAATTGGCAACGTCTGGGCAGAGGCCTTTCAACCAATCGAAGCGCTTGAAGAGTTGGTCACCGCTTACTACGGCGCACATCGCCCTGACAAAGTTGCACGTGCGTGGCTATGGGCGTTGATGGCAAAGTATGGATGGACTCTGTGGGCATCGATTCAAGATTCAGTAAGTGAGATTGAATTTGATTTCTGGGAGTGGGGAATGTCTAAATACGATTTAGCTAGAAGTGAATTTACAAGTGAGTACTTCAAAAAAGCTTTGGTGGCAGTTACAACGAAATAAAAAAGCCCGCCGCATAAGCGACGGGCCTTCTTACTAATTAGTTTTATTCTGAGATTACGGAGACTGTAATCTTTGCAACGATATTGTGGCCAAGTGCGACCTTCACATCGTGGTTTCCAACCTTCTTGATATGTCCGGCAGTCTTAATTGAGTGACGATCGATATCTAGACCAATGGCTTCCTTGATTGCACCAGCAACATCTTTATCCGTTACTGAGCCAAAGAGAGCGCCCTTTGCGCCAACCTTTGCTTTGGCAACAATATTTGCTGACTCAAGCTTGGCTTTGATCTCTTTAGCGTGGTCGATATCGCGCACTTCGCGAGCAGAACGCGCACGGCGAATGCTCTGAATCTGCTTTTCTCCACCAAGTGACCATGCAATTGCATTTCCGCGTGGCAACAAGTAGTTGCGTGCGAAGCCATCTTTAACAGTTACAACATCTCCTGGCGAACCAACGCCTGCAACTTCACGAGTAAGAATGAGTTTCATAGTCAGTTCCCCTTATCGCGCTGTTGATGTGTAAGGAAGTAGTGCTACTTCACGGCTGTTCTTTACCGCAGTTGCGATTGAACGCTGGTGCTGTGTGCAAGCACCTGTAACGCGGCGAGCGCGGATTTTGCCGCGATCTGAGATGTATTTGCGAAGGGTGGCAATATCTTTGTAGTCGATATAGGTGACCTTCTGCTGGCAGAAGCTGCATGGCTTCTTCTTAAATTTCTTATTAAGAGCTGCTGCTTTTGCGCCCTTATTCTTCGGTTCACGAAGAGTCTTGTTATTTCTTGCTCCCATTGTGGTGCTCCTTTTCGGGCCCTAGTCCAGTTGCTTTTTAAAGCTTGGTACTAGGAATGGATGGATAGGTTGGTTTAGAACGGTGGCTCGTCGGTTGTTGAGGATGCTCCCCAACCTCCGCCGCTTGGCGTAGAAGAAGCTGCTGCCCAAGGATCATCGTTAAATGAATCAGCTGCAGCAGGTGCAGAGAATCCGCCACTTGTTCCGCCAGCGCGTTGGGTCTTAGTGACCTTTGCAGTTGCGTTACGTAGTGATGGTCCGACTTCATCAACTTCTACCTCAAAAACAGTGCGCTTTTCGCCTTCTTTAGTTTCATAAGAACGTTGCTTCAAGCGACCAGAGAGAATGACGCGCATTCCTTTTGTCAGTGACTCTGCAACATTTTCAGCTGCTTGACGCCAGATCTGACACTGAAGGAAAAGGCTCTCGCCATCTTTCCATTCATTAGTTTGCTTATCTAAATAGCGTGGGGTTGAAGCTACGCGAAACTTTGCAACCGCTGCACCCGAGGGGGTAAAGCGAAGCTCTGGATCATCGACAAGGTTGCCGATCATCGTAATTGTTGTATCTCCTGCTGCCATAACTATTTCCTCATCTCTGCTCGTGGAGTCCGTGCTTAATTAATTATTCTGGGCGAATTACTTTGGTGCGCAGAATTGCTTCATTCAAATTGAGTTGGCGATCCAACTCTTTGATTGCAGCTGGTTCGCAGTTCATATCGATGACTGCATAAATACCTTCGCCTTTTTTCGCAATTTCAAAAGACATACGACGACGGCCCCACAAGTCGAGCTTGTTGACGATTCCACCGCTGTCTTTAATGATTTTGAGATATGTTTCTAGGCTTGGTGTGACTGTGCGTTCTTCAAGTTCTGGATCAAGAATGACCATAAGTTCATAGTGACGCATGCGTTAACCCGACCTCCTCTGGACTAAGACGGCCACGGTATTTCCGTGACAGGAGGGTTAATACTTTCCTTCATCAAAGCCCTAGGCCCTGATCAGGGAGGTTAAGGGTAAGGCTTAGAGCCCTCAAAGAGTAAATCGAACAGGGATCCCTGTGTATTTCGGGCCTCTAGAGCCCGCTTTATGAGGACCCAGGCCAGATAGATGGTGGCGCCTATGCGGATCAGTGTGATGCTGGCATAGCCGCCCTGTTGCAGACCAAAAGCAGCGCCGGTGAAAAGAGCTAAGTGTTGCCAGATAGCAACGTGATACAGCGTCTCTGCAATCTGCCAGATCCAAAATGCATGTAAATCTTTTTTATTAGTAAGTGCAATTACCGCCAGCGGTGTTAACCACAATACATATTGCGGTGAATAGACCTTGCTAGCAATCATCACGATTGCTAAAACAATAAAGGCCACAGATGCCAAAGTGGGAGTGTTCTTTACTTCAAAGAGGAATATTACAAAAGAAGTTAATCCTATGAGTAACAATAAGATTGTTAAGTAGTTTAGGTTAGCAAGGCCCAAACCTAGATGATTAAAAGCTAACCACAAGGATCCCCAATCGGCTCCTCGCTCTAAATTAAGTTTATAAAAGCGCCACCACCCAGTTGGAGTGGTTAGAGCAAAGGGAAGATTAATTGCCAACCACAGCGCAGCTGTTGTCAACGCATACTCAACTAATTCCCTGATTTGATTAGAGCGCCAGAGAATAAAAAGAATAGGAAGAAGTAAAAAGACAGGTAAGAACTTAGTTGAAATTGAGATTGCTAGCGCAAGTGAGCTATATAAATATGCTTTTCTATCAAACCAATAAATTCCCAGCATCATGGTGGCTATTGCCCAAAGATCCCAGTTGATATAGAGGGAAGCAATCATTGCTGGTGCAAGGGGAAGTAGATATGTGAACTCTGGTTTTATTCGATAAACGATAAACACAACTCCAATAAAGAGCAGGGCTAATAGAAATGCATTGAAGTTAAAGTAAGAGATAGGTGAATGGGCAACAAAGGAAGTTGCATACATAACTAATCCAGTAAGAACTGGATATTCAACTGAGTTGGTATCACTTGCATAGGGCCACTTGTTATCGACCATCCCTCGCTCACCAAAAAGAGAAGGCAGATCGCTATAACAAGCGTGAATATATTGATCTGGCGTGGCCCAGTTAGTGCTCTGACAGGGTGAAAACTTAACAAAAGAGAGCAGTGCGGCAAAGATAGCTAGTGCAAGTAATGCCCGCGTGCGCATGACCATTACGGTTTAGGTTTTTGCTTTCCACCAGAAGTCATAACAACTGGATCAAGTCCACCGATATTTGAAGGGGCTGGGAAATCCATTACTGGTTCGCCTTTAAGAGCGCCCTTCATAAACGCTGTCCAAATTCTGGCTGGGAACGTTCCACCTGTTACAGAGGTTAATCCACCAATTCCATTAAGTGATTCAGATGCACTATCGCGAAACAGTGCAACCGATGCTGCTAACTGCGGTGTGTAGGCACTAAACCATGCAGATGCATTGGACTGGGAAGTTCCAGTCTTACCTGCAGCTGGGCGACCAAGGGCTAAGGCTGCTGCACCTGTTCCACCAGTAATTGTTCCTTTAAGGGCGTAGGTTAAATCAGCCATTACCTCTTTACTAAATACTTCTTGTGTCTCTTGCTTTCCTTCATACAAAACACCCTTGTTAGAGCCAATAACTTGGGAGACTAAGTATGGCTTTGATTTAATTCCTTGGGCTGCAAAAGTTGCATATGAATTTGCAACATCAATAACGCGTGGACTTGCAACACCTAGAACAACAGAAGGTGTTGGAATCATTGCAACTGATTCTGGAATACCCGCGCGGCGCGCAACATCAACAACTGCAGCTGGTCCCACTTTAATTCCAAGTGGAACAAAGATTGTGTTGATGGAGTGCTTGGTTGCATACATCAAATCAACTTGGCCCCAACCTTCATCGCCGTAGTTAGAAACAATGTATGGCTTTCCTAAATCATCAAATGTTTGCGGTGAATCACCATTCCACACTGAGGTTAAAGGAATGCCTTGTTCAAGTGCTGCGATAATTGCAAAAGGCTTAAAGGTTGAACCAGCAAGTGCAATAGATTGTGTTGCATCACTGAGTTGGCGCTGTAAGTAATCCCGGCCACCGTAAAGTGCCACGATTTCACCCGTTCCAGGCCTAATTGCTACTAAACCAATACGCAAGTTCTCTGGGGCTTTAGAAGGATAAAACTTGTTCACTGCATCAACGGCAGATTGTTGCGCCTTTTGATCTAGCGTTGTTTTAATGACAAGACCACCAACTAGAAGTTGCTCTTGGCTAAAACCTAACTTAGCCAACTCTTTAGTAACTGCCTCAATGATGTGACCCTTAGGACCACTTAACTGCCCTGAGGTTGAACGTGGTGCAATGGTTGGGAACTTCATCTTCGCTGCGGCTTCTTCATCCAGCCAGCCAGCCTCAATCATTCCTTCTTTAACATAATCAAAGCGCGCTTGTAAACGCTCAAGATTTCCCTCTTTAAATGCTGGGTCATACAAGCCTGGCGAGCGCAGAATGGATGCAATGATTGCAGCTTGTGAATTTGTTAGTTGATCCACATTGCGATTGAAATACTGCTGGGAAGCAGTCATCACACCGTAAGAGCCACGCCCAAAGTAAATAGTGTTTAAGTAACTTTCAAAGATTTGATCTTTGGAGAGCTGGTTTTCTAACTTGATAGAAATAACTAACTCTTTTATCTTTCTTTGAATTGTTCTACTTGGTGTTAAAAAGGCAGTCTTTGCATACTGCTGAGTAATTGTTGACCCACCTTGCAGTGAACCACCCCTTAAGTTGTTTACAACTGCGCGCAAAATTCCAGTGACAGAGAAGGCGCGATTGGAATAGAAATTTCTATCCTCGGCCGCTAGTACTGCATGGCGCACGTTAAGTGGAATTTTTGCCAGTGGAACAATCTGTCGGTTCTGAGTTCCAACGCGCCCGATTTCTTCGCCATTAGAATATTGAATAATCGTTGACTGTGAATTCACATATGCGTTGGCATCTGGAATATCTACAGTGAAGTAAGCAAGAGCAAAAAGCACTGATCCTGCAATAAAGCCAAAGCCGCCTAGAAAGACAGCTGATCTGATCAGTAACTTACGCATTTCTTAAGGCTACCGTGTGACGTAATCCTCGTCCTCCAAGGTGCGTACCTTGCGGGGTGCCTTGCGTTCATGGCCATCACCCAAAATGAATGAGGCACACAGGTGATTCCAAGAACAACCTCTACACACCTCAACAAGATAGACGCGAAACTCTCCGAACTCGCTTTCCATCTCGATTAACTCTTTTTCATTCTTAATGCGACCTGAGTACTGACCCAACTGTTCACCGAACGTGTAACGGAGTTCAACAAGTTCATTCTTCTTACATACCGGGCAGTTACGGTTCACTTTCTCGCCATGCCACTTGGCTGCCCGCATTAAGTAGGGGTCAGCGTCGCACGCATCAACACCACCGCGAAAGAGGGCCAGCAAAGTGGCGCGCTTGTCGAGTGAATAGTCGATGAATGAGCGTTTAGATTTCATTGGAGTAAAGAATAAACCTAATTAAGCCAGTACGCTCTTCATTATGAGTTTCCTCGGTTTACTCAGAGACCCTAGGTTCTCCCGCTTGCTTGCAATCCGCTGGACCGGGCAAGCAACTGATGGCATCTTTCAAAGCGCTTTGGCTTCTTTTGTTCTTTTTTCTCCTGAGCGCCAAGCAAATGCACTAAATGCAGCCCTTGGTTTTGCAGTTGTCTTATTGCCCTATTCAATCGTTGGGCCATTTGTTGGAACAATCTTGGATCGTGTTTCACGCCAACGTGCATTATTTTTTGCGAATCTTGCTCGAAGTGCAAACTTGTTAATTGTTGCCCTCTTTGTTTTTAGCGGGACAACTGGTGTTGCATTAACTGCCGTTGTTCTCATTGCATTTGGTATCAACCGCTTAATCCTTGCAGCACTCTCTGCCGGATTACCACTACTCATTGATTCAAAATCCCTCATCACTGCAAATGCAACCGCTGTTACCGGTGGCTCTGTTTTAGTTGTGGTTGGCGGCGGTATTGGTGTGGGAGTGCGCGCAATTACTGATTCATTAGCTATTGCCAATCATGCTGATGCGCTCTTAATTCTCATTGCTAGCGGTGGTTATTTCACCACTGCCCTTTTAAGTGGCCGGCTGAACAAATATGAAATCGGCCCACTAGAGCACGAAAAAAAGCAGGCAAGTTTTATGCAAGGCATTACTGAGATGCGCGAAGGTTTCCAATTCCTGCGCATTCACTCTGATGCTGCCCGTGGAATCTTGGCAACTGCTGTGCACCGCGGGGGATTAACAGCATTGACTCTTACAGCTCTATTACTTGAGCGAAATTCTTTTAATGATCCTAACTTTCCTGAGCAAGGCCTGAAAGGATTTGGTTTCGCCCTTTCCTTTGCCGGAATCGGTGTTTTTCTTGGCGCATTTCTAGCACCCTACGGTGTTTCAAAAGTAGGACGCCATCGTTGGATTCGTCTTGCAATGCTTACAAGTGCTGCCTGCCCACTAATTCTGGCCGCTACACAAACTCAGGTCACATTAATCCTCACAGCCTTTTTAGCTTCATTCTGCGGTCAAAACTTAAAAGTCACCAATGACGCACTTGTTCAATCCAAAATTGATGACTACTACCGTGGCCGTGTATTTGCCGTCTATGACGTTGTTGTAAATGGTGCAATTGTCTCCGGTGGATTAATTGCAGCGCTCTTGCTTCCAACATCTGGTTTAGGCGCAACTGTTCCATTGTGTGTAAGTGCGGCTTACTTGTTAGTGGGAGTTCGCTTACTTCGCGCTTCTGTCTTTCCACCAATTAAGTAGAGCTTCGGTAGCTTTTTCCTCACCGATTTGTCCTTGCTCAAGACGTAGCTCCATAAGAAAATCCATTGCTGCACCAACATCGCGTGATGGTTTTAAGTTCAATAACTTCATTACTTGCTCGCCATCTAGATCCGGGCGGATCTTTGACAACTCTTCCTGTTCCATTAAAACTGCAATACGTGCTTCTAATGAGTCATAGACACTTGCAAGGCGTGCAGCCTTAGTTTTATTACGAGTGGTGCAATCAGCGCGAGTGAGAACATGCAAATGAGTCAGTAAATCACCGGCATCTCGGACATATCTGCGCACGGCAGAATCAGTCCATTCTCCATCTCCGTAGCCATGAAAGCGCAGGTGCAAGATAGTTAATAGCTCAACAGCTTCAACTGTCTCGCCATCAAAGCGAAGTTCAGATAAACGCTTTTTCGCAAGGCGAGCACCCACTACTTCATGGTGATGAAATGAAACTCCGCCACCTTCTATGAAGGCGCGAGTCTTTGGTTTTCCAATGTCATGGAGCAGTGCGGCAAGGCGAATAACAAGGTTAGGACCACCAAGGCGGTCCTCATGTTCAATCGCTTGTTCTAGAACTGTAATGGAATGCTCATAGACATCCTTATGGTGGTGATGCTCATCGACTTCCAGGCGCAGCTTAGGAATCTCTGGTAGAACTAAATCAGCTAAACCAGTATCAACTAATAATGTAATTCCTTTGCGGGGATTATTAGACATAAGGATCTTTGTGAATTCATCGCGCACACGTTCTGCTGAAATAATTGAAATACGATGCGCTAACTCCTTAATCGATGCCAATACTGCAGGTTCGATTTCAAAATCTAGTTGAGAAGCAAAACGCGCAGCACGCATCATACGAAGTGGATCGTCATTAAATGAATCGTTAGGTAAACCTGGTGTGCGAAGAGTTTTTTCTGCTAAATCTTTCAAACCATTAAATGGATCAATAAACTCAGGCTTATCAGTAGTTAACTCCAACGCCATTGAATTAACTGTGAAATCACGACGTGATAAATCACCGTTGATATCTTTGCCATATTCAACTGATGGTTTGCGTGAATTAATATCGTAATGTTCACTGCGATAGGTAGTTACTTCTACAGTTGTGTCACCACGTTTACCCGCAACGGTTCCAAATGCAATACCGGTATCCCAAACATTTTCTGCCCATTCATTTAAAATCTTTTTTGTTTCTTGTGGCAGCGCATTTGTTGTGAAATCTAAATCATTTCCCAATCTTCCTAAAAGCGCATCGCGCACAGGTCCGCCAACCAATGCCAAAGTAAAGCCTTTGGCTTTAAAGGATTGCGCTAAAGAACTTGCCAGCGGGGCTCGTTCAACCAGTGAGCGAATGGCTAACTCGCCCGCGGCTCCCAATGCGTTACTCACAATAAGTAAGGTTAGAGCAGTACCCTTGCTCCATGATCCCGGCACCTGGTGCGGGCAGCGAAGGTACGAAGAAGAAGCGGAAGCGCAAGCGCCCCGCTAACCGCGGCCCCCAAACAAAGAGTTCTTCCAACCCTGAAAAAACTCCTCACCCAAAAAACAAACGCCCTTACGCCAAGCGTGTGGATGAAGTCAGCGCTGGCGGATTAGTTATCGATTCAACTGGCACACAAGGCTTATTAATCGGTCGAATCGATCATAAGGATTCAACTGGAAAGCGCATTTTGTGGTCTTTACCAAAAGGACACATAGAAGAAGGTGAAACTCCAGAACAAGCTGCAATCCGTGAGGTGGCAGAAGAAACTGGAATTACATCTTCTATCACTAAATCTTTAGGTGTTATTGATTTTTGGTTTATGGCTGGCGGCAAACGCATTCATAAAACCGTGCACCACTTTATATTTGCTGAGGTAAGCGGAGAGTTAACTCCACAAGTCAGTGAAGTGGATGAAGTTTCTTGGTTCCCATTAGCTGACATCGTGGATCGCTTGGCCTATCCAGATGAAAAGAAGCTCATCGCTAGAAGTGGCGAGTTGAGCGCATGAGAAAACTTATAGGTTCACTAATTACTGCATTCTTCTTGCTTGCACCGCTATCACCTGTCCAAGCAAATTCGTCAATAGTTCGAATTGTTAGCCCGGCTCATCAGACCTTTACTGGTGAATTTAGAAATGATGATTTGGCACAAGAGTTAACACCATCAGGAAGATTGGGCCAATTGGTTTATGTCTCCGCCTCACGTTCGAAAATCTGGGTTATTGATCCAGCATTAATCGATGAAGTTATTGCGATGACTGGTGGATACAAGTTAGCAACTGAAGCCCAGCCTCTTGGTTCCAAAATCGCCTCTGATTGGCTAACTCAGTTACAGAAAGTATCTAGAGCAAATGAAGTAGTAGCACTTGCTTATGGAAATCCTGATGTTGCTCTTGCTACTTCTTTAGCTCCAAGTGAATTAAAGATGTATTACGCATTTGGAAAATCACAGTTGCAGGTTGCTTTGGGACGTATCGTGCGCAGTGAGCCAGATGGTGGCTGGAGCACGGGTAAATCAAAGCTCAGCCCGGTGTTAAAAAAGAACTACAGCGATAGCCGTAAGGCCCTGACCCGTTTATCGCGCGCTGTTGGAGATCCAGATTTGATGTTGATGAGAGCACGATTAAGACGTCTTTTATCACCATCTTTAGATAAAGATTCGCGCAACTATTTCTCATATAGTGCAAAGGCTGCGGTAGATGCCCAAGTTCGAAAGCTGCGAATTAATCCAGGCAAATATCAAGTCACAACTGATTCTGCAAAATTGCCAGTAACGATCATTAATGAATTCAATGTTGATGTCATGGTCAATGTTGAAATGACGCCAATGAATACAAGAGTGGTTGTTGAGAACTTTGCTGGCGTTGTTGTGCCGGCTAACTCTAAAAAGCAGTTAGAGCTCACTCTGGATGTCATCGCACCAGGGGAGACCACAATTTTTGCCCAAATCACCGATGCTACGAGTGTGGATGTCGTGCCAGCATCTAT
>SXYM01000020.1 GCA_005789205.1 Actinomycetota bacterium
ATTTCAGTAATTGAGCTGCTTAAAGACTTTATTGAACTATCTGGTCAAGATGAGGTTGGTGGCGGGACTAAATGGCGAATCGCCATTCACCTTACATTCGTCGCCTCAGGTGTTTTATTCGCCCTCATGGATTGGATCGCTGACAAGCGAGAATTCTCCGGCACACATCAGTAGATGCGCTTAGATTTATTAGCCGCGCTTTCAGGCTTAATGATCGCGCTGCAAGCGCGTGCAAATGGTGAACTCTCGCATCGACTCAATAATGGTTTAGAAGCAGCTCTTGTTTCTTTTGGTTCAGGATTAATCATTATTGCGGTGATCTCTGCCTTTAATCCAGCAATAAAAGAAGGCATAAGGAATCTACGTGCTGCTGTTGATAGCAAAGAGATTGTACGATGGAAACTACTTGCTGGAGCTTTGGGTGGAAGTTTTGTAGCGATTCAAACGCACATCGTTCCGCTCATCGGTGTTGCAATCTATTCAGTAGCATCAATTGCAGGTCAAACAGCAATGTCGTTAGTTGTGGATCGAATTGGTCTTACTGGTGGCGGTAAGAAGCTAATCTCTAAACGCCGGGTGGCAGCTGCGGTTTTAACTGTTCTAGCCGTCTTTGTTTCAGTTTTTGATCGTATTGATGCCAAGAATCTCTCACTTTTTGCCGTAGTGCTTGGTTGCGTTGCTGGGGCAGTGGTGGGTGTACAGCGGGCACTTAATGGTCAGATAAATGAGCATTCACAACAAAGTTTCACCACATCACTTCTTAACTTCATTACAGGAACATCACTGCTTGTTATTCTCATCCTTGGCGGGGTTCTGATAGGAAAGATTGAACTTGTTCCACTTCCTGCTGGTCCATGGTGGATATACACCGGCGGTATAATTGGAGTTATCTACATTGCTTTTACTTCAACAATTGTGCAACACCTAGGTGTTTTAACTTTCACACTCTTTAGTGTTGGCGGACAACTAGTCGGATCATTAGTAATTGATTTGATCTCACCAACAAATGGTGTGAATGTGAGTGCTTATCTTGTTACTGGGATTGTGATGACGTACTTGGGTGTTATCGCCGGTGGTGCAAGTAATTCACGAGTGCAGAAACCAAAGAAGCTGTAATAAAAAACGCTGCAATTGCATAAGACCAAGTTTTTACCCAAGGTAATGAAGCCGCGTAATATCCGGCAAGAGTTATTCCTACGCCCCATAACAAGGCCCCAAGGATGTTTGCTGAAAGGAATTTGTAGTAGTTCATCTTTGATGCACCGGCAATAGGAGGCACGAAGGTGCGAATCCATGGGAAGAATCGCGCAGCAACTACTGCCCACCATCCAGTTTGTTCGTAGAAGCGCTCTGAACGGGCAATCATCTTTTGCATTCGCGGGGAGTCATGCTTATCAAGATAAGGACGTCCAACTAGGCGACCGATTACGAAACCGACTTGATCTCCCAAGAACGCTGCGATGAAGATGACGGTTACAAGGATCACGATATTTACTTCACCGTGAGCAGCGGCAACCAAACCTGCGCTGAAGAGGATTGAATCACCCGGCAGGAAAAAGGCAAATAAAACACCGGTTTCAAAGAAAACAATTGCCCCAACAATTAAGTAGATCAAATATGGGGCAAGGCTAGATAGTTGAGCATCAAATGATGCAGCTAGTTCAATCACACTGACTTCTTAACCGCCGCAGCTACAGCTTTAGTCACATTTGGATCAAAAACGCTGGGCACAATAAAGGATGCGTTGAGTTGTTCTGGCGAGACACAATCTGCAATAGCTTCTGCTGCTGCGACTAATAACTTATCGGTGATTTTGTGGGCATTGGCATCAAGTAATCCACGGAAAATTCCAGGAAATGCCAAAACATTATTAATTTGATTTGGTTGATCGCTACGACCTGTAGCAACAACAGTTGCATATTTACGCGCCAGAACTGGGTCAATCTCGGGGTCTGGATTTGCAAGTGCAAAGATAATTGAACCCTTTGCCATAGTTGCAATGTCAGCTTCTTTGAGAATATTTGGTGCACTCACACCGATGAATACATCAGCACCAACGAGTGCCTCTGGCATTGTGCCAATAAAGTTATTTGTGTTGCTGTTATCAATAAACCACTGCTGCATTAAATCCTCAGACTTCATCCCATTATGGATTACTCCATGGTGATTAAAGCCAATAATGTTTTTAGCTCCGCTAAGTGTGAGCAATCGAGCAATCGCATTTCCCGCAGCACCAACGCCACTCAAAACAATCTTGACTGAGCCAAGATCTTTTTTAACAAACTTAAGTGCATTTCGAAGAGCAGCTAGAACAACAATGGCTGTTCCATGTTGATCATCATGGAAAACTGGAATATCAAGTAGTTCACGTAGGCGACGTTCAACTTCAAAGCATCGAGGAGCTGAGATATCTTCTAAGTTAATTCCGCCGTAGACAGGTGCGATCAACTGGACTGTGCGAACAATTTCATCGACATCTTGTGTATCCAGACAAACAGGCCAGGCATCAACATCTGCGAAGCGCTTAAACAGCGCAGCCTTTCCCTCCATTACAGGCAAAGCCGCGGCTGGACCGATATTTCCAAGGCCTAGTACTGCAGATCCATCGGTAACAACTGCCACGGTATTGCGCTTAATAGTTAGGCGGCGTGCATCTGCTGGGTCAGCAACGATTGCTTGGCAAATACGGGCAACTCCAGGTGTGTAGGCGCGAGAGAGATCATCACGGGTCTTTAGTGGAACTTTAGATTGAATTTCAATCTTTCCGCCAAGGTGGAGCAAGAATGTTCTATCACTTACTTTACGAACCGTTAGCTCAGGGTTCTTTGCAAGTGCAATTGTAATTTGGTCAGCGTGGGCTGAATCAATGGTGTCACACGTGATATCTAAAACTACTTTTTCCAATAGTGATTCAACTACATCGAGTGCAGTAATTGTTGCACCAGCTGCAGTAATAACAGTTGTTGCAAGTGCTACAGGTTGAGCAGAAGGTGGACCTTCAACACGGATAGTAATTCCATATCCTGGGGAAGTAGCTGCCATCTATACGACTCCGTATAAACGATCGCCGGCATCGCCAAGTCCTGGAACGATGTACCCATGTTCATTCAACTTCTCATCGAGCGCACCGGTAACGATATTGATTGGCACTTTACTTCCAGAGAACTCATTCTCCATAGCTTTCACACCTTCAGGTGCTGACAAGATACAAATTGCTGTGATTTCAGTTGCACCAAGGTCAAGCAGATAATGAAAGGCTGCAATCAATGTTCCACCAGTTGCAAGCATGGGATCTAAGACAAATACATGACGACCTGATAAATCTTCGGGTAAACGATTTGCGTATGTACTTGCCTTTAAAGTTTTTTCATCACGGACCATGCCAAGGAAACCAACTTCTGCATTTGGCATTAACTTGCTCATTCCTTCGAGCATTCCAAGGCCAGCACGCAAAATTGGAACTACTACTGGGCGAGGTTCGGCCATTTTTAGGCCCTTAGTCCTAGTAACTGGAGTTGTTAACTCAACAGTGTGTGTGCGAATCTCACGCGTGGCTTCATAAGCCAGAAGTGTTACGAGCTCTTCTACCAAGCGACGAAATGTTGGGGAATCAGTACGTTCATCGCGCAAAACCGTCAATTTGTGGGCAATAAGCGGGTGATTGGCAACGTGAACTTTCATAGGCATTACCTTACAGGGCTTTCAATCCTTTCCAATGAGTGGAATCATCTGAGTATGGCCGATTTCGATGATGACCTCGTAGAAGACATCGAAGAGTTTGACGTTTTAGCCGATGAAGCGCCAAAAGTAATCAGTCTCACAAATGAGTTGGATATAGCCGTAGCTGCGTGGCATGAAGACGGACGTTGGACTTTAGGGATACTTCCAGATCCAAATGATATTGGCCAGATAATTTCAAGGCTAAAAGCACAACAAACAAATGGTGGATCTATTGCACTTATTTCAATTGATGAAGAGTTTTTTATTTTAATTCGCGTTTTAGGTGCTCATATCTCTCTTTTCCTTAGTGATGCAACTGCCGCGCTAGATTATGAAGTTGCAGAAGAGTTGTTAGAGATTGCAGACATTCCACCCCCAGAAGATGATGACGAATCATCTCCAATTGGCAACTTAGAAATTTTGGCAGATCTTGGAATGAACGGCATGGAGATATCAGCACTCTGTGATGATGCAGAGTTATTTCCTGATGAACAACTCGAAGCGATTGCTAATCGATTAGGATTCGGCAATCAGTTTGCAGAGTTATTAGAACTGTGAACGATAGAGATTTAATGCGCGCAGCTTTAGCTGTTGCGCAACAAGCTAGTGCCAGTGGAGATGTTCCAGTCGGTGCTGTAATTATTAATAGCTCCGGTGAAATAGTTGCAACTGGGCACAACGAGCGCGAATTAAATAATGACCCAACGGCACATGCAGAAATTGTTGCTATTCGAAAAGCTGCACAAGTGTTGGGGCAATGGCGCTTAGAAGATTACACAATTGTCGTGACACTTGAACCTTGCCCTATGTGTGCTGGCGCAATTGCACAATCTCGAATCTCCACATTAGTTTTTGGTGCATGGGATGAAAAAGGCGGCGCTGTTGGCTCAGTGTGGGACGTCATTCGTGATCCTCGCGCTCTTAACAAGCTAGAGGTGCGTGGTGGGGTGCTTGAAGAAGAGTGCTCAGCGATGTTAAAAGAATTTATACAAGGAGTTCGTAAGACGGATTAAGAATCACCATAGATCCTTCATCTTCTCCGACCATACCTTCAGCACGCATCTGTGAACCTACTTCGAGACCTGCAATGTCTCGACGACCAAGGAACTGCAAGCAGACTCCACCTGTTTCATCCCAAATCTCAACTTGAAGGGCTGGGGCAGCACCGCGGGGCGCAGTTTTAATTGAGGTCACTCGACCTTGAACTTGAGCGCGCTTTCTCCACTGAATCTCACCAATTTTGGTGACATTTTCTGCGTAATGGCTGATTGGTTCAATGTTGATTGGCGCATCTGTCTTGGGAGTTGGGGTAGGTGATTTAACTACTTTTCTAACCTCACGTGGGTGGTTGGTATCAATTGTTCTACCGGATGTAATGCGAGCAACATCGAAAGGAACGATTGTTGCAACAACCCGTGGAAGCTGTGAAATTGGAGCAGCAATTTCTTCTGCAGTTTGATCATGCAATAAACGACCTAAGAATCCTGAATACGCACGGCGTGGAAGTAAGAGAGTTAACTCAACATCTGGTTTTTCAGTCATACGAATTGCGTAATCCAATGCTGCATTTGCAAGTCTACGATCAGGGCAATCAATTAATTCAAGCGTTACATCATCTAGTGCATCTGATTTAGCCCAAGCTTTTTGAATTTGCTCAGCCCGGCGGTCATCAATAACAAAGTGAACCGCAGTTAAATTGCGTGGCTTAAGGCTACGTGCATAACGAATGGCACCAACTGTTGCAATATCTACGCTATCTACCAAGATTGTTACGTCATGACGAGCGATTGAAGTGGCACGTTCTTGGTGGCGCTTAACTGCTAAAGCCTCCTGCTCGCGTGTGTACTGACGACGTAAACGCAGGAAAGCCATAACCAAAATTGGGGCGGTTATAAGAACGAGCCAAGCACCTTGTGTGAACTTAACTACAGAGAAAATAATTACAACAATCAGGGAGATTGTTCCTGCAAGACCATTGATAAAAACTTTTGCTCTCCACTGACCTGTTTTGTTGCGAAGTGCATGGCGAGTCATTCCAAAGCCAGCCAATGTAAAGCCTGTAAATACCCCGAGTGCATAAAAAGCTACAAGGTGTTCAACTGAGCCAGCAGTGATAAGAACTAAGAAAATTCCACCACCAGCTAGAAGCAAGATTCCGTTAGAGAATGCAAGGCGGTGGCCACGCTTAGTTAATTGACGTGGCAGATAACCATCTGTTGCAACAAAGTTAACCAAGAGTGGAAAAGCGCTATAAGTTGTATTAGCTCCAGCAAAGAGAATAAGCATCGTGGCCAACTGAACCATCACGAACATAATCTGACCGACAGTTCCATCGCCCATAATTGCTTTGGCGATCTGAGAGATAACTGTTGGAGTTTCAGATTCATATGGGACAGCGTGGATTTTGTGAGCAAACCAAGAAACTCCAAGAACCAAAGTTCCAAGTAATGTGCTCATGATGTAGAGAGTTCTCCGAGCATTTACATGTTCAGGTGTCTTAAACAGGGCAACTCCATCGGAGATGGCTTCAAGGCCAGTCAGAGATGAGCCACCATTAGCAAAAGCACGGAGCAGGATAAATATGGCTGCAAATGTGAGAAGGCCTTGCTCTTGGCCAATTTCAATTGCACCAGGTTGTTCAACACTCAACTTAATTAAAGTGCCATTGAACTGCTTATATAGCCCAACAGAAAAAACAATAAACATGCAACCAACGAAGAAATATGTCGGAAGTGCAAAGGCCTTGCCAGCTTCTTTAACACCACGCAAATTTCCATACGTTAACAAGACAATGACAACCAAAATCATTGGAATTTTGTATGGGCTCAGCGATGGAAACGTTGAAATAATTGCTGCGACACCTGCTGCAGATTGAATTGCTATTGTCACGATGTAATCGAGCATTAGTGCGACAGCAGCAATTTGTGCAACGACAGGACCAAAGTTATCTCGCGAAACTATGTATGCCCCACCAACTTTTGTGTAAACATTGATGACATCTCGGTAAGACAAAGTAATGATTAGAAGAATGCCTAAAACAATTATAGTCATTGGCATCAATATTGCAAACGCTGCTAAACCAAAAGCAGGTAACAACGCAATTAAAATCTGCTCTGAACCATATGCTGAAGATGAAATACAGTCGCTAGATAAAATTCCTAATCCATAACGCTTACTAAGGCGTTGATGGCTAAGTGAATGACGGTTAAGAGGATTACCTAACAGACGATGCTTGATTGTGTAAAAGAAAGAGTCTTTGAGATGAGCATGGTCTTTAAGAACTTCTGGGGCCTGCGCATCATCGGTCCACGACTTAGGCACTTATAACTCCTCTTTCAATTGCAATTAATGCAACTTAATGAGCATCACTCTACCTCAGCCCGCACAATCTTCACTGTTTTAAGCCTAAAGCGTATGCTTCACCTATGCATACACAGTTATATATCGATGGCCAGTGGGTTGAGGGCGCTAGCAAGGTAGCCGTCCATGATCCAAGTGATAACTCAGTAATTGCCGAAGTTTCTTTGGCCTCTGATGCACAGTGCGAAGCAGCTATCGCTGCCGCAGATGCCGCAGGAGAATCCTGGGCAAAGACTGCTCCGCGATATCGCTCCGAGATTTTGCGCAAAGCATTTGAAATTATGACTGGTGAAATTGAAGCGATTGCTACTTTGATTTCTCGTGAAAATGGAAAAGCGATGCCGGATGCTCGTGGTGAAGCGGCATATGCAGCTGAGTTTTTCCGTTGGTTTGCTGAAGAGACAGTTCGCACTCCAGGTGATTTCCGCAAATCTCCATCAGGGGACAAGCGAATCCTTGTGACACACCAACCAATCGGTCTTTCTATTCTTATTACGCCTTGGAATTTCCCAGCAGGTATGGCAACTCGAAAGATTGGACCGGCAGTTGCTGCTGGTTGCACCATGATTTTAAAACCAGCAACTGAAACTCCTTTAACTGCGATGTATATCGTGGACGTAATGGAGCGCGCTGGTTTGCCTAAGGGAGTCCTGAATTTAGTTCTGCCTGAAAAAACTGGGCCAGCAATTTCACAGATGTTGCATGATCCACGTGTAAAGAATCTTTCATTTACAGGTTCAACTGAAGTTGGTCGCGTGCTCCTAAAAGAGGCTGCAGATAAGGTAATTCGCTGCTCTATGGAGCTAGGTGGAAATGCACAAGTAGTTGTTCATGATGATGCAGATCTTGCAGTGACAATTCCGCAGTTGCTTCTTGCCAAGATGCGCAACGGTGGTGCTGCCTGCACATCAGCAAATCGCATCTATGTGCAGCGTGGCATTTCAGAGGCATTCATTAATGAAATGACTAAGTCCATGAGCTCATTTGTGATGGGCCGCGGAACTGATGCCACAACAACCCTTGGAGCATCAGTCTCAATGAAGGAGCGCAACAAGATTGCACAGATTGTTGATGAATCAGTAGCTGCGGGTGCAAAG
>SXYM01000021.1 GCA_005789205.1 Actinomycetota bacterium
ATTGAACGTTTCTATCGCTATGGCCTTTTAGCTAATCCAAATTTAAGAATTTATAAGCCATGGCTAGATGCTGACTTTGTTAATGAACTAGGTGGGCGCAAAGAGATGTCTGAGTACTTAGTTGCTCACAAACTTCCTTATCGCGATAGTACCGAAAAGGCTTATTCAACTGATGCCAATATCTTGGGTGCAACCCATGAGGCAAAGTCACTAGAGAATCTGGATACTTCAGTTGAACTAGTTCAACCAATTATGGGAGTTCCCTTCTGGGACCTAGCTGTAAAGATTGAAACTGAGGATGTGAAAATTTCTTTTGTTCAAGGTCGCCCAGTTGCAATCAACGGTAAGTCATTTGATGATGTTGTGGCGCTGATGAAAGAAGCCAATGCAATTGGTGGTCGCCATGGTCTTGGAATGGCTGATCAGATTGAAAATCGCATTATTGAAGCAAAGAGCCGTGGAATTTATGAAGCTCCAGGAATGGCGCTGCTATTTATTGCATATGAGCGTTTAATCAGTGCAATTCATAATGAAGACACTATTGCTAACTATCACGCAGAGGGTCGTCGCTTAGGTCGCCTTCTCTATGAAGGTCGTTGGTTAGATCCACAATCTTTGATGCTGCGCGAATCATTGCAACGCTGGGTGGCATCAGCTGTTACTGGCGAAGTTACTTTGCGTATGCGCCGTGGTGATGATTACTCAATTATTAATACAACTGGCCCAGCCCTTAGCTATGCACCTGAGAAGCTATCAATGGAGCGCACAGAAAACGCCGCCTTTGGTCCAGTTGATCGTATTGGCCAGCTCACTATGCGCAACCTTGATATCGCAGATACTCGCGCCAAGCTTGAGATGTACAGAGCGCAGGGTCAATTAGGTGATGGTGAATTCAAACTCATCGGCGAACTCGAATAAAGGATAAGAATGCAATCAAAAGTTAGAAACCTAGCTATCGCAACAGTTATCGCTCTTGCGATTACATCCCTTTCAGCATGTGGAGGAAAAGACACAGTGGCAGAGACATCATCTAATGGCCTACCGGCAGTAACAGCAAATGCTGGTGAAGCACCAACTATTACAGCGCCAACTGGTGCAGCCCCAACAACTCTTCAAACACAGGACATCATTGTTGGAACAGGAACAGAAATCCAAGCTTCTTCTACTCTGACAGTTCATTACACACTCATGACATGGTCAAATGGTTCAATTGTTGAATCATCATGGTCAGGTTGACAACCAGCAACGTTTCCACTTGCAGGTGTAATCGCTGGATGGCAGCAGGGTCTACCTGGTGCAAAAGTTGGCGGACGTCGCTTACTGGTTATCCCAGCAGATCTTGGTTATGGTCCAAATGGTTCTGGCCCAATTGGTCCAAATGAAACTCTGATTTTCGTCGTAGACATCATCGCTGTTTCATAACAAGGCTTAAAGCAAACCCCATCAGCCACTGTGGCTGGTGGGGTTTTCTCTTTGTTCACGGTTCGTTCATCTAGAACATGTACCCTGCAATCATGAAGAAGGTGTTTGCCGAGTTTCTTGGCACTGCGTTTTTAGTGGCAATCGTTGTTGGTTCAGGCATCATGGCCACGAATCTTTCCCAAGATGTTGGCGTGCAACTTCTCATTAATACAATTTCAACTGTCTTTGGCTTGTATGTATTAATCACAATTCTGGCACCAATTAGCGGAGCCCATTTCAACCCAGTCGTAACAATGGTTGATCTGATTGAAGGTAAGAGTTCAACAGTTCAATTCATTCAATACTCACTTGCCCAAGTACTAGGCGCGATAACAGGTGCCATGCTGGCAAATGTGATGTTTAGTTACCCATTGCTTGAAGCCTCAACCAAGATTCGCTCAGGTGGCAACCTCAATATAGGCGAAATCGTTGCAACTGCCGGTTTAATCCTTGTCATTAATTTATTGGTTAACCAGAAAAACCTTGTTGTAATCCCAGCAGCCGTTGCTGCTTGGATCGGGGGTGCTTACTTCTTCACAAGTTCCACATCTTTTGCAAACCCTGCAGTCACCATTGGAAGAACCTTCAGTGACTCTTTTGCTGGAATAGCTCCAGAGTGCGCACCGAAATTCATCGCTGCTCAAGTACTCGGCGCTCTTATTGGATTAGGTTTAACAAAGGTGCTCACACGTGAGAAATAAACCCACCGTACTTTTTGTTTGCGTACATAACGCTGGCCGTTCTCAAATGGCCGCAGGTTTCATGAAGGAGTTAGGACAAGATCGTGTGGAGGTTCTCTCCGCTGGCTCTGCGCCAAAGGATTCAATTAATCCTGTTGCAATTGCAGCTATGGCTGAACTTGGAATTGATATTGCAAACAATGTGCCAAAGATTCTCACACCAGAGGCAGTTCAAGCATCTGATGCAGTGATAACAATGGGCTGCGGGGATGCTTGCCCGTTTTATCCAGGCAAGCGCTATGAAGATTGGGTCTTAGAGGATCCAGCAGGACAAGGCATTGATTCAGTGCGAGTAATTCGTGATGAAATCAAAAAGCGGGTGGAAACTCTGCTAGCTGAACTACTTGCTTAAGAAATTA
>SXYM01000022.1 GCA_005789205.1 Actinomycetota bacterium
AACTTGTTAGCTCACCGAGGAGTGATTGTGAAAAGCACTATCGAGACACTTTCCCCAACACGCGTTCGCCTCGATATTGAAGTTGCTTATAGTGAAATGACTACACATGTTGCTGATGCATATAAGAAGGTAGCAACACAAGTAAATATTCCTGGTTTTCGAAAGGGCAAAGTACCTGCATCGATGATTGATCAGCGCGTGGGTCGCGGCGCAGTATTAGATGAGGCAATCAACGCAGCTCTTCCAGATTTCTATGGCCAGGCAGCTCGTGAGCACACAGTTGCCGTCATCGGACGCCCCGTAGTTGATGTTAAAGAGTTCGTTGATAATGAGAAGCTTGTATTTACTGTTGAGGTAGATATTCGCCCAGAAGTAAAGTTGCCAGATTTTTCAAAGATTACTGTTGAGGTTGATGACGTAGTCGTCACTGATGCAGATATTGATGAGCAGATTGAATCTCTACGTACTCGCTTTGGAACTCTCACAACAGTGGAGCGTGCAGTTGCAAACGGCGACTTTGCAACGCTGGATATGAACGCCTTTATCAACGGTGAAACCGTTGAAGGTGGACAAGCTAATGATCTTTCATATGAAGTTGGATCAGACAAGATGATCCCGGGTCTTGATGAGATTTTGATTGGCATGAATGTTGGTGACAACAAGCGCTTTGAAACACAGCTCGTTGGTCAGCAAGAGGGTGAAAAAGGTGAAGTAGAGGCAACAGTTAAGGCTGTTAAAGAGCGTGAGCTGCCACCTGTTAATGATGCTTTTGCAAAGCTTGCCTCAGAATTTGATACTTTGGCCGAGCTTCGTGCAGATTTCCGCGAACGCTTGGGCCGTGTGAAGAAAATGGAGCAAGGAACACAAGCACGTGATCGCCTCGTTGAAAAACTACTTGCAGATCTAGACATTCCAGTTCCAGATGCTTTGGTTGAGCTAGAAGTAAATGATCACCTTGAAGGCGAAGGCCGCTTAGAGGACGCAGTTCACCGCGCTGAAGTTGATGGTGAAGTTCGCGCTTCCCTTAAATCAGATTTCCTGCTCGATGCAATCGTTCAAACTGAAGAAGTTCAGGTGACTGAGATTGAGCTAACCGAGTACTTAGTTCGCACATCGCAGCGATATGGCATGGCTCCTCAGCAGTTTGCTGAAGAACTACAAAAAGCTGGCCAGATTTCACAGCTAGTTGCAGAAGTAACACGTGCAAAGGCATTGGCTTCAGTACTTGGTCGCATTACGGTTAAAGATGCATCAGGTGCGCTCATTGATCTTGAGGCGTTGCGTCCACAGCCAACACCTGCTGATTTAGTTGAAGAGGCTTAATACTCTTTAGCCCTGAGCGAACATCGCCCAGTTCACCCTCCTAATTGGCGATATTGGGAAGCATTTACTCCGCAATATTGTTAGGGTCACTACAGGTAATACATTGCAACGAGGAGGAATACCAACGTGGATTTAGACAGCAAAATGAAAGACCAGATATACAACCGCTTGCTTGAAGAGCGCATTGTTTTCTTGTCAGGTGAAGTCCGCGATGATATGGCCAACATGGTCTGTGCTCAACTGCTTCTTCTCTCCTCTTTGGATCCCAAGAAAGATATTTTCTTATACATCAACTCACCTGGCGGTTCTGTAACTGCAGGTATGGCCGTCTATGACACCATGCAATTAATTCCAAATGATGTTGCAACAGTAACTTTTGGAATGGCTGCATCAATGGGTCAGTTCCTACTAACTTCTGGAACAAAGGGAAAGCGCTATGCCACCAAGAGTTCTCGTATCTTGATGCATCAGCCACTGGGTGGAATTGGTGGAACAGCAATTGATATTCGTATTCAGGCAGAGCAGATGGCGATTACAAAGCAAAATCTTTCAGAGCTAAACGCTTTGCACACTGGCCAAACTCTAGAAAAGATTCTTGCAGACTCAGATCGCGATAATTGGTTCAACGCCAAGGATGCCAAAGATTATGGCTTTGTGGATCATGTAGTGAGTTCATTGGGACAAATCACAGGAGGGAAAGCGTAATGACATTTCAAGAGATTAATTCACGCTACGTACTTCCAACTGTTGAAGAAAAGACTGCCTATGGATACAAGCGACAGGATCCATACACAAAGCTATTTGAAGAACGCATCATTTTCATGGGTCAACCAATTGATGACACAGTTGCAAACGATGTTATGGCTCAGCTATTAACTTTGGAGTCTATGGATCCAGATCGCGACATCATGATCTACATCAACTCACCTGGTGGATCTTTTACAGCCCTCACAGCTATCTATGACACGATGCAGTTTGTTCGCCCAGACATCAGCACCATTTGCTTGGGTCAAGCTGCATCTGCTGCTGCAGTCATTCTTGCGGGAGGTGCAAAGGGAAAGCGTTATGCCCTTGAGCACTCACGTATTTTGATCCACCAACCTTCATCAGAAGGTGGCGGTCAGGCATCTGATATTGAAATTCAAGCTCGCGAAATCGATCGAATTTCTCGCCTGCAAGAAGATCTTCTATCTCGCCATGTTGTGAAGTCATCTGAAGAGATTCGCAAAGACATAGAGCGCGACAAGATTCTTACAGCAGCCGAGGCTGTTGAGTATGGAATTATCGATCAGGTATTAGCATCACGTAAGGCCAAGCCAACTAAGTAATCTTTCTATGAAACTATTTGAGGCGGGCTCCCTTTGGTCATACAAGGGATACCGTCTCTTTTGGTTTTCTAATGCAATCTTTGTTTTAGGTGCATCTGCATTTCCAATAGCTTTGGCGGTAACTGTTCTTGATGCTGGCGGAACTGCCACCTCTCTAGGCTTAATCCTTGGTGCACGTGTTTTATCTGGCGTTGTATTTGCACCATTTGCTGGTGTGTGGGCAGATAGGTTGCCACGCAGAAACGTAATGATTGGCGCAGATCTTTTCAGAGCAGCAGTTGTAATCTCTATGGTTTTTGTATCTGCACCATCAATGCCGCATTACTTATTAGGCCTTGCAGTGTTCTTAGTAGGCGTTGGTGATGCTTTTGGCGCAGCAGCAGCTGGTGCAATCATTCCAAGTCTTGTTCCAGATGAAAAACTTCCTGCGGCAAATGTTGCACGAAACATCATGACAAAGGGTGCAACTATCGTGGGACCAGGTATTGGTGGTGCATCTGTTTTTTTAATTGGTGGCAGACTCACTTTCCTTATCACTGCAATCTCTTTTATCTTAGGTACTTACTTCCTTTTTAAGATTCAAGAAGACATTAACAGCAATAAGCGAGCACAAGAGCCCTTCTTTGTTGAACTTCGAGAAGGCCTGCGCACCGTGCTAGATATTCCTTGGATTGGCGCTTTTATTCTTATGGTCTCAGTCCAGTTGATGGTTGTCCTTGCTGCAGAAACTGTTTTATTGCCCGTCATTAGCCGCCGTGAATTTGATTCAAATACACCTTTTGCATTGGCAGCATCTGCTTTTGCAATCGGAGGCATCATTTCAGCACTGTTGTGTGTGAAGATAAAAGTTAAGCATGAAGGTTATGTATCTATCTTTGTCTGGATGTTTATCATCATTGCTCCTTTGGCATTAGCGTTTCCAGTTTCAGGAACATTCATTGTTATCGCCTATTTGTTGGCTGGTTTTTCAGTTGGACCATGGGAGGCATGGTGGTCATCTGCTGTGCAAAGAGAGGTTCCAGCACATCTGCAAGGTCGAGTCTTCTCAATTGATCACATGGGTTCCGCTGGATTGATGCCCATTGGAATGGCATTGATAGGTCCGGCCGTTACACTCTTTGGTGAAAAAGAACTACTCATCGGCGCATCGATTTTTCATGTATTGATGAGCTTTGCCATTCTTCGAGTTCCTGGGGTGAAAGACATGAAGATGCCCGCTAATTATTCTCACGGCGAACAGAGATAAGCGTAAAAAGCGGCACATAAAACCGCTAAAGAATCTAAAATTTAGTCATGACCAGAATCGGTGAAACAAGCGACTTGCTCAAGTGTTCCTTCTGTGGAAAAACTCAGAAACAAGTTAAAAAACTCATTGCCGGACCTGGCGTATATATCTGCGATGAATGTATTGAACTCTGTAATGAGATCATCGTTGAAGAACTTTCTGAAGCCTCATCCCTTGGACTTGCAGAATTACCTAAGCCACAAGAAATCTTTGAATTCCTAGATCAATATGTCATAGGGCAAGACCGTGCAAAGAAGTCTCTCTCAGTTGCCGTTTATAACCACTACAAGCGTGTGCAAAGTGGCAACCGTGAAGATCAGATCGAATTAGCTAAATCAAATATCTTGCTACTTGGCCCAACCGGTTGCGGTAAGACTCTGATGGCCCAAACTCTTGCGCGTATGCTCAACGTTCCTTTTGCTATCGCAGATGCAACGGCGCTCACAGAGGCAGGCTATGTGGGTGAAGATGTTGAAAATATTTTGCTCAAGCTCCTGCAAGCTGCAGATTACGATGTTAAAAAGGCAGAAACTGGAATTATCTACATCGATGAAATTGATAAGGTAGCGCGCAAATCTGAGAATCTATCAATTACACGTGATGTTTCAGGTGAAGGTGTTCAGCAAGCGCTATTAAAGATTCTTGAAGGAACTGTTGCATCTGTTCCACCACAAGGTGGTCGCAAGCACCCACACCAAGAGTTCATTCAAATCGATACAACAAATGTTCTCTTTATTGTTGGTGGCGCCTTTGCTGGTTTAGAAAAGATTATTGAAAGCCGTGTTGGTAAGTCTGGCGTTGGCTTTAATGCAACATTGCAAGATGCTGCCGATAAGAACCGTAAAGATATCTTTGCCGATGTAATGCCTGAGGATCTTTTAAAGTTTGGAATGATTCCAGAGTTCATTGGCCGCTTGCCAGTGCTCACTAGTGTTGAAAACTTGGATAAAGAAGCACTCATGCAAATTTTGACTGAGCCAAAGAATGCACTTGTGAAGCAGTATCAACGCCTCTTTGGCCTAGATAATGTGGAGTTAGAGTTTGATGCCCCAGCACTTGATGCCATTGCAGATCTTGCCTTGGATCGTGGAACGGGTGCTCGTGGCCTTCGCGCAATCATGGAATCAACGCTTTTGAGTGTGATGTATGACGTTCCTAGCCGTGGCGATGTAGCAAAAGTCATTGTGAACAAAGATTGCATCGAAAATGGGGCGCAACCTGAATTTATTAAACGAACTGGTGACATTCCAAAGCGCTCACGCGCAGTAAAGGGTCAAGAGGAGAAGAGCGCATAATCTAGACTGCTCCTTATGTCCGGCGACCTAGCTCCCAGTTTTTCACCAGCAGATATAGAAGCAACCCTGTATCAAAAGTGGATTAGCGCTGGCTACTTCACGGCGGACGCATCATCGAGTAAACCTGCATTCTCAATTGTTTTGCCACCACCGAATGTGACAGGTGTTCTACACATTGGTCACGCACTTGATCAAACACTTCAAGATTGTTTATCACGCATGAAGCGCATGAAGGGCTATGAAGTTCTATGGCTTCCTGGAATGGACCATGCAGGAATTGCAACACAAAATGTTGTTGAAAAGCAGTTAGCAACAGATGGTAAGTCTCGCCATGATCTTGGACGTGAAGAGTTTGTTAAAAAAGTGTGGGAATGGAAGGCTGAATCTGGAGGTGCAATTCTTGAACAGATGAAGCGCCTTGGTTCTTCAGTTGATTGGTCACGTGAGCGCTTCACCATGGATGAAGCAATGTCTAACTCCGTTATTACATTGTTTAAGAAAATGCATGATGCTGGTTTAATTTATCGCGCAGAGCGAATCATTAACTGGTGTCCTCGCTGCCTCACTGCGCTCTCAGATATTGAGGTTGAGCACCAAGATGATTCCGGAGAGTTCGTTTCAGTTCGTTACGGAGAAGGCGAACAAAGCATCACCGTTGCAACTACACGACCAGAGACAATGATGGGCGATGGCGCAGTTGCAGTTCACCCTGATGACCCACGCTATAAGCACATGATTGGCACATCAGTACTTTTGCCACTTGTTAATCGAATGATTCCAATCATTGCCGATGAACTAGTAGATCCTGATTTTGGAACAGGTGCTGTGAAAGTAACTGCAGCCCATGATCCCAATGACTTTGAAATGGCCGTCCGTCACAATGTTCCATTTGTTGTGATTATGAATGAGCACGGTGTTATGGATGGCACTGGAACTGAGTTTGATGGCATGGATCGCTTTGAAGCACGCGTGGCAGTGGTTGAGAAACTACGCTCACTCGGTCGCATCGTTGCTGAAAAGCGTCCATATATTCACGCAGTGGGTCACTGTTCACGATGTGACATAACTGTAGAACCGCGTTTATCTAAGCAATGGTTTGTAAAAGTTGCACCACTTGCAAAGGCATCAGCTGATGCTGTGCGAAATGGCTCAGTAACAATTGAACCTAAAGAGTTAGAGCCTCGTTATTTTGATTGGGTAGATAACATGCATGACTGGTGTATTTCTCGCCAGTTGTGGTGG
>SXYM01000004.1 GCA_005789205.1 Actinomycetota bacterium
ACCTTCGGCGTATTTATTGGAAAGAGTGGATCCTATGGCTGCCAGCACTGCACGTGATGTGAAGTTCTCCGAAGCAATTAACTGCAAGTTCTTTTGCTGACGTGTCATCTCAGAGAGCAAAACTGCAGCAATCTCTGGATCTTGCTTGTTTAGTGCGTCGAAATCTGGGCCATAGTAAGTAGACATAGCACCAACCTTATCGTGAGAGCCTAAATAAGGCGCGCGCTCGGTGAGATTGCCTGTATCTCAGCCAGCGAAATGGCTCCTTCACGCAACACTCGGACACCTTCAGCATCGGCTTCTACAACCGTGGTTGATGCTCCTTGGCGCAGTTTTCCGCTGTTGAACTGGAAGGCAAGATCAGAGTGCAGAACAAAAATATCGCTGAGCTCTTTTGGTGCGGGCATTCCTATTCTAGAACCACTTGTGACAGCCAATGGTCCACTCTTTGCAAGTAGCGCTTTGGCAAATTTACTCTTTGGCACTCTGATGCTGATTCGATCAAGTTGGTTGGCATCGCCTAAATCCCAACTCAAACCTAATTGTGGTTTCAAGTTGAGCGAGAGAAGACCTGGCCAAAACTTCTTCATGAGCGCTGAGACATCTGGAGTAATCTCACGAACAACACCTTGTGCAGTTTTTGAATTACCAACTAAAACTTGGGCTGATGTAAACAAAGGTGAACCATGCAATACATTCATCGCGCGAACTGAATCATGTTTGAAAGCATCACAAGCAAATGCATAAGTGTGTTCTAGGGGAATTGCGATGATGTAACCATCAGAGATTGCCTTTAATGCTTTGTTAATGTGCCGGCTCAGTTCGCCTTTTTTAAGATTTACTTCTATGCCCATGATTACCTCCTCACCGCACTAGTCCAACGGGGACGACCCACTAGGTCATCATGGAGTGCAATATCTTCGAAATCTACGGCCAACTCCCCTGCAATTGCAATTGCCTGCTCTTCTGTATGTTCGATAACCAATACCCCTGCAGGTTTTAACAATCTGGCGGCAGCTTGAATAAAGATGCGTGGAAGTTCCATTCCAGTTGGCCCGCCAAAAAGGGCGATATGAGGCTCAAAGCCGGCCACATCTCGTGGCAAGGTTTGTGAATCTGGAATATATGGTGGATTAGCAATAACAACATCACACTTAACACCTTGCAAAACATCAGCAACATCGCCTTCAACGACTCGAACGTTTTGCGCAATGACTGAGACATTTTTCTTGAGCCATTCCAATGCCTCTGGTGATTTCTCAACCGCAATTACTCGAGAAGTTGGCGCTTCAGTTGCAATTGCAAGTGAGAGTGCCCCAGAGCCTGCACCCAAATCAATAACACTGACAGGTGCTGGCAAGTTGGCAATGTGTTGCAAGACAGCTTCAACTAGTAATTCAGATTCAGGACGTGGCACCAAAACTCCAGGACCTACTTCGATTTCTAGGTAACGAAATGGTGCAACACCAGTGAGGTATTGCAATGGTTCGTGATTGAGTCTGCGATCAAGGAGAGTAAAGAATTGCTCTTCAATCACACCCAGATCACTTATAGTGGCAAGAGTAGATTCGATTAAAACTGAGTTATGGAGATCCATTCGCGATAAACCAAGAATATGGGCAAGCAAGTGTTCAGCATCTACTTCACTCATGCCTGATTCTGCTAACTGCGCTTTAGCAACACGAAGCAGGCTCTTAATCTCCATGAACTTAGTTCGTACTTGCCAAACGTGCAGCTTTATCTGCATCCAATAGTGCTTGAATCATGTCATCAAGATCACCATTCATAACCGCATCTAAGTTATTAGCTTTGTAGTTCACACGGTGATCACTGATTCTATTTTCTGGGTAGTTATATGTGCGGATGCGCTCTGATCGATCAACTGTGCGCACTTGACTCTTACGCTCTGCAGATGCCGCCGCTTCAGCCTTTTCTTGGGCATCGGCTAAAAGGCGGGCACGCAAGATACGAAGCGCTGATTCTTTATTTTGTAGCTGGCTCTTTTCGTTCTGACAAGAGACCACAATTCCCGTTGGAACGTGAGTTAATCGCACAGCAGAGTCAGTTGTATTAACAGACTGTCCTCCAGGACCTGATGAGCGATAAACATCCACGCGCACATCGTTCATATTGAGCTCAACATCTACTTCTTCAGCTTCAGGCAAGATTAATACACCTGCGGCAGATGTGTGAATACGTCCAGCACTTTCAGTCTCTGGCACGCGCTGCACACGATGAACTCCACCTTCAAATTTCAGACGTGCATAGGGAGATTCTCCAGGTGCTGCAGTTCCTTTTGATTTAACTGCAACAGAAATATCTTTATATCCACCCATTTCACTTTCAGTGGCATCAATAACTTCTACTTTCCAATTATGCTTTTCTGCATAACGCATGTACATGCGTAGTAAATCACCAGCAAAGATTGCTGACTCATCTCCGCCAGCACCAGCTTTAACTTCCAAAATCACATCACGATCATCATTAGGATCACGTGGCAATAAGAGCTCTTCTAGTTTTTCTGCAGCCTCCGCACACGTTGCCTCGAGCGCTGGAATCTCAGATGCAAAATCAGCATCAACTGCCGCTAACTCTCTACCTGCCGCTAAATCATCTTCTGCAGATTTCCAAGCCTTAAAACCTGCAACAACGGGTCCAAGTTGGGCATAGCGACGTCCAAGCTTGCGGGCGTTGTTTTGATCTTCATGAATAGAGGGATCAGCCATCTTTGCTTCAAGTTCTGCATATTCGCGCACCATTTCATGGGCAGATGCAAAGCGATCACTAGTCATTGGCTTCTCCTTATCGTTTCTAGTTGGAAATAATCTTTTGGGAAATAAAAAAACCGCGACCGCAACCGTTAAGGCTACGATGCGGTTTCTTTAGAAAGCTACTTAGCTGCTTTTTTACCGAAGCGCTCTTCGAACTTAGCTACACGACCACCAGTATCAAGGATGCGCTGCTTGCCGGTGTAGAACGGGTGGCATACAGAACAGACTTCAACATAGATTGAACCGCTTGCAACAGTTGAGCGGGTAACAAACTTCTCACCGCAACCACACGTTACTTGGGTGTCTTTGTACTCTGGGTGGATCTCTGGCTTCATAGTTATTCCTTCTTTAATGTTTGGGTCCCTTGCGGGTGAACCAAACGGGGCGGTTAACAGGGCTAAATCGTAGGCGATGGCCCGCGATTTACGAAATTTACGCTTACTTTGAGTCGTCAGGACCTGACGTTGTCTTCTGGATTTGCATCAAGAATTCGACGTTGGACTTAGTGCCCTTCATCTTCTCAAGAAGAAGCTCGAGTGCCGCTTGTGGCTCAAGTGCGTGAAGAACACGACGCAGTTTCCAAACAATATTGAGTTCTTCTGAACCCATGAGGATTTCTTCCTTACGTGTTCCAGATGCAACAACGTTAACTGCAGGGAAGATGCGCTTATCAGCCATCTTGCGATCGAGTATGAGTTCCATGTTTCCAGTTCCCTTGAACTCTTCAAAAATAACTTCATCCATACGAGAACCTGTGTCAACAAGTGCTGTTGCAAGAATTGTAAGTGATCCGCCATCTTCAATATTACGAGCAGCACCACAGAACTTCTTAGGTGGATACAGAGCTGCTGAATCAACACCACCAGAAAGAATTCGACCTGATGCTGGAGCTGCGATGTTATACGCACGGCCCAAACGAGTGATTGAGTCAAGAAGAACAACTACATCGTGACCAAGTTCAACAAGACGCTTTGCGCGCTCGATTGCAAGTTCCGCAATTGTTGTGTGGTCATCTGCTGGGCGGTCGAAAGTTGAAGCAATAACTTCACCCTTAACTGAGCGCTGCATATCTGTAACTTCTTCTGGACGCTCATCAACTAGAACAACCATCAAGTGACACTCTGGATTAATTGTTGTGATTGCATTCGCAATTGACTGCAGAACCATTGTCTTACCAGCTTTAGGGGGCGAAACAATGAGTCCTCGCTGGCCCTTACCAATTGGTGCAATCAAATCGATAACACGTGTGGTTAATACATTTGGCTCAGTCTCAAGGCGCAAGCGCTCCTGAGGATAAAGAGGAGTCAACTTGCCGAATTCAACACGGTTACGTGCTTCTTCCGGAGTCATTCCATTAACTGTTTCAAGAGTAATGAGTGCGTTGAACTTCTGCTTCGTTTCACCCTCACGAGGTTGGCGAACTTGGCCAGTTACAACATCACCCTTGCGCAGGCCGTTTTTGCGCACTTGCTGCAATGAAACATAGACATCGTTAGGTCCTGGAAGGTATCCAGCTGTGCGAATAAATGCATAGCTATCGAGAATATCGAGTAAGCCACCTACTGGTACCAAGACATCGTCTTCACCAATTACTGGTTCACGTTCTTCGCGTGGTCCACGGTCGCGGTTACGGTCGCGGTTGCGATCACGTCCACGCGCATGGCGATCATTGCGATCAAAGCGCTCGTTGCGGTTTCCGCGCTCGGTATTGCTCTGAGGTGATGACTCTTGGCCATCATCATCTGAATCTTCATTTGAAGCAGAGTTGTGAGAGCTTTTAGCTTCCTTCTTACTCTTATTGCGCGCTTCGCGGCGGGCTTCGCGTTCAGCTTTTGCAGCTTCGCGGTTCTTAGCCTGTAAATCAGCGATCGCCTCGACAAGATCGTCCTTCTTCATCTTTGCTGCGCCATCTACACCTAATTGTGTTGCAACTGTCTTTAACTTAGGCAGAGTCATTGCAGAAAGCTCAGGACTATTCGAACGTACAGGTTCAATTTCTGTTGTCATGTGTTTCTTTTCTATATAGGTCAACAGGTTTTAGATATATCCCGTTAAGCCGTGGATGTTTTTTAGATTTACCTGATGTGTTGCTGGCCGCTAGAGAAGGGCCGTTCAGATGCCCTAAGACTAGCACCCGGGGGCGCTAATTCGCAAAATCTCCAGATTTAGGCGGAAATTAGGCTTGCTCCAGTTCGGGCAATACCGAGCTCTGTTGAAATGAATTTATCCCCTGCAGCTCTGCGTAGTTCTTCAGCCTCACTTGGGCCACCAGTATGAAGAACTAAAACAGTTGGACCAGCACCTGAAATAAATGCAGCAACACCGGCGTTGCGAAGCTTTGTCAGTAGCGCAAAAGATTGTGGCATGGCCTCTTTGCGATATGACTGATGCAAGAAATCTTGTGTGGCAGTATGAAGTAGATCTGGGCGCTGGGCTAAGGCATGAACCAATAGCGCTGCATTTGATGAATTTCGAACCGCATCACCATGCGGTATTGATTCTGGAAGCATCTTGCGAGCCTTTGATGTTGCAACAGAAGTTGCTGGGATAAAAGCAAGTGCACCAATTCTGGTATCAACTTCAATATGAACTGATTGGGCCACCATTGCACCGCGTTGCATATCCTGCCAAGCAATATTTGCACCGCCATAAATTGCAGCTGCGACGTTATCTGGATGGCCTTCCATTTCATTGGCAAGAACTAACATCGCCTCATTTGACATTCTCTCGTTACCACCTAGAACTAATGCACGAGCTAGAGATAAACCACCAACAATTGCACTGGCAGATGATCCTAGGCCACGGCCATGTGGAATCATATTGAGTTGGCGAAGAGCAATACCGCGAGGCTTGCCACCAAGGAATTCAAAACCTTTATACATCGCCTTAATAACTAAGTTCTTATCATTTCTTGCAACATCATCGGCGCCTTCACCAGTGACATCAACATCAACACCCGGTTCATCTTGAACTTGAGCTATATAGCGATCAAACATAGTCAGAGCTAAACCAAGGCAATCAAAGCCAGGTCCTAAATTTGCACTCGTTGCAGGAACCTGCACCTGCATAGGTTGTGCTTTAAATGTTGGCTTCATGATGAACTCTTAGGAAAGACCCAAAGCTTTTGCTGCAGCCTTAACATTGACTGGAACAACAACTGGCTTTTTCGCAGATTCAAGTGCATAAGGAATATCTTTCAAGCCATGGCCAGTAACAGTAATAACAATTGTCTTATCTTTAGGTAGCTTTCCAGCCCTTTTATACTTAATAAGACCTGCTAGACCAGCAGCAGATGATGGCTCAACGAAGATTCCTTCTTTACCTGCAATTAAACGATAGGCAGACAAAATCTCTTTATCTGTGACTGAATCAATCACGCCACCTGAAACATCACGAGCTTCAACGGCTTGGGCCCAAGAAGCAGGATTACCAATACGAATAGCTGTCGCGATGGTATCTGGGTTTTTAACGATCTTGCCTTTAACAATCGGGGCAGCACCGGCTGCTTGAAAACCATACATCTGTGGCAACTGTGATGACATGGAATCCTTGTAATACTCCTTATAACCCTTCCAATAAGCAGTGATATTTCCAGCATTGCCGACAGGGAGTGCATGAATATCTGGAGCATTGCCCAACATGTCCACAACTTCAAAAGCGGCAGTCTTTTGTCCTTCAATACGATATGGATTTACTGAGTTAACAAGTGCTACTGGATAGTTCTCAGAAAGTTCGCGAGCAAGAGTTAAGCAATCATCAAAGTTTCCATTGACTTGCAAAATAGTTGAGTCGTGGATAACTGCTTGAGCTAATTTGCCCATTGCAATCTTTCCTTTAGGGATCAAAACCGCTGGAACCATGCCAGCTTTAACGGCATATGCCGCAGCTGATGCAGATGTATTTCCTGTTGATGCACAGATAACGGCTTTGGCACCATCTTCTGCTGCCTTTGAGATAGCCATTGTCATTCCGCGATCTTTAAAGGAACCGGTTGGGTTTAAGCCCTCATATTTGATCCACACATTGTTGCCGAGTAATTCTGAAAGATTGCATGCATAGATAAGTGGTGTGCCACCTTCACGCAGGGAAACAATTGGAGTATTTGCACTCACAGGTAAGCGATGGCGGTATTCCTCTATCACTCCCCGCCATTGATGGGCTCCGTTTTTCTTGTTTCCAAAGATTCCCATTTATGCAACTACTCCATCAACACGGATCACCGATTCAACTTTGCTGACAATATCCATATCAGTTAACTTCTTAATGCAGCTCTTAAGGGAAGATTCAGATGCAGCATGTGTGACAACAACGAGTTCTGCATCACTTCCTAGTCCTGCTTGGCGCACAGTTTGAATTGAAATGTTTTCACTAGCAAATACTTGAGCAATGGAAGCCAAAACACCTGATTTATCAGCTACATGCAAACGAACAAAGAACTGTGATTTCACATCACCGACTGGTGCAATATCAAGGTCGGCATAGTCAGATTCACCGTATCCAACAGTTGAATATGCACGGTGGCGTGTAACAGCCACTAGGTCACCCAAGATTGCAGATGCAGTTGGCGCACCGCCTGCTCCGCGACCATAGAACATGAGTTGTCCTGCTGCCTCTGACTCAACATAGACGGCGTTAAAAGCATTTCGAACAGATGCCAATGGATGAGAATTAGGAAGCATCACTGGGTGCACCCGAACTGAGATCTCATCTTTAACAGTCAACTCTGCAATGGCTAGTAGCTTGATTACTGAGCCCATTGCCTTGGCAGCATTAACATCATCGATAGAAATTCCTGTAATACCTTCGCAATAAACCTCATCAATTGTCACGGTACTGTGAAAAGCAAGGCTGGCAAGAAGAGCTGCTTTTGCTGCAGCATCATGTCCTTCAATATCTGCAGTAGGGTCTGCTTCGGCATAACCAAGTGATTGTGCCTCTTTTAATACATCGTTAAAAGCGCGGCCTTCTTCATGCATCTTTGTAAGAATGTAGTTAGTTGTTCCGTTAACAATGCCCATCACGCGAGTAATTTGATCACCAGCAAGTGATTCACGCATTGAGCGAATAATTGGGATTGCACCGGCAACTGCTGCCTCGTAATACAAATCTACTTTTGCCGCATCGGCTGCATTGAAGAGCTCATGCCCATGTGTTGCAAGCAAAGCCTTATTGGCAGTAATAACAGATTTCTTAT
>SXYM01000005.1 GCA_005789205.1 Actinomycetota bacterium
CTTCTTGCCTTCAACGGCGTGCTTATCTAAGTCGGCTGGCAGGAACATTGTGCGAATAGAAAAGTTTGCAACAAGAATTAAGGCAGCCAGAATTACACATTGGGCCATGATTGAAATCTTTTGCTGTGCAAAGATTCCACCAATTACACCACCAGCTAGTGCACCTATAGAAAAGGTTGCATGGAAGGTGCTCATATAACGCTTATCTGCTTCATGTTCTAAAACTATGGCGTGGGAATTCATTGCAACATCTTGTGTAGATAAACATGCGCCAAAGACAATGAAGGTGAAACAAAGAGCCGCATAGTTTAGAACTGGTCCAACTAATACCAACGAAAGCCCTAGTGCATATGTTGCGTAATAGGTAACAGGTGCGCTACCTCGCTTAGCTGATTGTCTTCCTGAAAAACCTAATCCAATTAACACGCCAATAGCGATACATAACAAGGCAACACCTAATGCGCTGTTTGAAATATCAAGCTGCTTTTTGAAGTCAGGAACTCGTGCATAAAAGGCACCAACAGTTGCCCCGTTGATAACAAAGGCCGTAGTAATTGCAATGCGGGCACGCGAATATTGGCGTAATTGGCTCATTTGTGAAGTTTACTGACAATAGCCGCTAATGCCTTTAGGCTTCGGGCATGGCTACTTTTCCTAAAGATTTCATCTGGGGCGCTGCAACCTCTTCTTATCAAATAGAAGGCGCAGCCTTTGAAGATGGCCGGGGCCCATCTATTTGGGACACATTTTGTAAAACGCCGGGCAAGGTAGCAAATGCTGACACGGGTGATGTGGCCAATGATCATTACCACCGCTATCCAGAAGATATTGCAATCATGAAAGAGCTAGGACTTCAGGCCTACCGTTTCTCATTTGCCTGGCCACGAATATTTCCACAAGGAAGTGGGACGAAAGAAGAGCGTGGTTTTGCTTTCTATGATCGTTTGATTGATGGGTTGCTTGAAGCTGGCATCGAACCTCTCGCAACTCTCTATCACTGGGATCTACCACAAGCCCTTCAAGACAAAGGTGGTTGGGTAAATCGCGACATCGTTAATTACTTTGCCGAGTATTCAACGGCCGTTGTTGAGCGCTTTGGTGATCGAGTGAAGAAGTTCTCACCTATTAATGAACCATGGGTTGTTGCATGGCTTGGTCATGGAATCGGAATTCATGCCCCTGGGATCTTGGATAGGCGAGCAGCTTTTGCTGCAGCCCATCACACAGTGTTGGCTCATGCTGCATCTACCAATGCAATGCGCGCTGTGCGCAGCGATATTTTGACTGGACCTGTTCTAAACCAAGCCAATCATGTTGCAGATGATATGAATGATCCAGCCCAAGCACATGCGGCAGCAATTGCTGATGCCCATCAAAATCGTTTCTGGATGGATGCGATTATGTATGGCACATACCCACAGATTTTGATTGATAACTACGGTGATGAGCTAACTTCTGTAATCAAAAATGGTGATATGCAAGCTGCCATGGTGAAAAATGATTTCATCGGAATCAACTACTACTTTGATAACCGCATCGGTAAATCACTAGGGGGAAAGCCTGAATGGCACTCTATTTCAGGGCTTTTTGAACTAGATATTGATGAGACACCTCGTGGACCACTCACCGATATGGGTTGGCCACTCACGCCAGAAGGTCTAGAGAACTTACTTGTGCGCTGGCATAAAGAGCATGGTGACAAACTGCCGCCACTATTTATTACTGAAAACGGTTGTGCTTATGGTGATGGCCCAGGTGCTGATGGCGCAGTCCATGATCCCAAGCGTATTGATTACTTACAAACCCATCTAAAAGCAGTCTCGAACGCCATTGCCCAGGGATCACCCGTGAAGGGCTACTACCAATGGTCATTGATGGATAACTTTGAATGGGCGTTGGGTTATGAAAAGCGCTTTGGAATAGTTCACGTTGATTTTGATACACAAAAGCGAATCATTAAAGATTCTGGGTATTGGTATCGCGATCAGATCAAAAACAACGGTTCAACTATTTAACTGAACCTGCAAGTAATCCGCGCACGAAGTAGCGCTGTAGTGAGAAGAACACAATCAGTGGCACAGCAATGGTGATGAAGGCACCGGCAGAGAGCTGTGTGTAACCAGAGCCATACTGACCAACAAGGGATGCTAGCTTGCTGTTAATAGGTGCTACTTCTTCAGTGCCGGAAGCAAATGTGAGTGCAACAAGTAAGTCATTCCAGACCCACAAGAACTGGAAGATTGCAATTGCTGCAATACCAGGGATGGATAGTGGCAAAACAATCATGCGAAAGACCTTGAAGTGATTAGCTCCATCAACGTGAGCTGCTTCCATCAGATCACGTGGAAGGGATGCGATGAAGTTGTGGAGTAAGTAGATTGCAAGTGGGAGTGCAAACATTGTGTGAGGCAACCAAATACCTGCAAAATCACCCGCAATACCCAATGCCGGGAAGATTGTGACAGAGCCAATATGTGCTCCGCCTGTAAATAGCAGAAGCAATGGGATTAATGCCATCTGCAGCGGCACAATTTGAAGGGCGAAGATAAAGAAGAAGATGAAATCTGAGCCTCTAAAGCGGATCCAGGCAAGGGCATATGCAGCCATCGTTGCAATGACGATTGGGAAAACAGTTGCCGGCAAGGTGATTACAATGGAGTTAATAAAATATGGCAAGACTCCATTACTCAAAGACTCTGAACTATCTCCAAAGAAAACACCTTTATAAC
>SXYM01000023.1 GCA_005789205.1 Actinomycetota bacterium
CTCCATAGAGCTGAGTATTGAGGCTGGCTGGAAACAAAGCGGTTATAGCCCCTTGCATCTTGAATCTTTAAAGCTGAGGAGATTTGGCTAGCAGTCCATTCAGAGAATCCGATGTAGTGAACTTTTCCAGCGCGAATTAAATCATCAAAGGCACTGAGTGATTCTTCCAATGGAGTCTGAAAATCAAAGCGGTGCATTTGATAAAGGTCAATGTGATCTGTTTGAAGACGCTTGAGTGATGCGTTGCAGGATTCAATGATGTGCTTGCGAGAAAGGCCGCGATCGTTTTTACCGGGACCTGTTGGCCAGTAGACCTTAGTAAATAGCTCATATGACTCGCGACGAACACCTTTGAGCGCTTTACCCAGTACCACTTCAGCACGAGTACCTGCATAAACATCGGCGGTATCAAAAGTTGTAATTCCACAATCAAGTGCGGTCTTAACACATTTGATTGCTGCTTCGGATTCAACTTGTGAGCCATGAGTAATCCAGTTTCCGTAAGAAATCTCGGATACATACATTCCAGTACTGCCAAGGCGACGATATTCCATGCTCGGAACTCTACGACCAAGCGCGCCCTGTTGCAAAACGTTTAGCGATGTGGTTGCCTACGCACACAACTTAATACGCCCTTCATTAGGGGAAGTTCGGTGAAATTCCGACGCTGACCCGCAACCGTATAGTCGGATTACCTAATGATTGGTTTAAGACAAACACCCGCCGAGGTTTGCGGGGTGTGGTCCACATGTCTTTGAGATTTTTATTTATCTCATATTCGCGCGGCACTACTCCCTGTGAGACTCTTTCACAATCGAGAGGCCCCACAGCAATGAAGATTAAAGCATTACTTATTTCACTATTAATTCTGGCTACATCAGTTTTATTCATCCCCCAATCACAGGCTGCGAGTAAAGGCTGGCGTTATTGGGGTTATTTCCAGGCAGCTCCAGGTGCAACCAAATGGACTGCAGCCATGACTGGTCCCACAGTTGATATCGCAGATGGCGCAGTTGAGGGATGGTCATTTGTGTTTAGTAGCGATGACGTCCCATCCCTTTCTCCCAAAGTAAAACCAGATTTCGCAAAGATCTGCGCAGGAGTCAAGGGCGATAAGGACACTAAGCGAATCGGCCTGGTCATTGAGTATGGCTCAAAGGCTTGGGCACCTAAGGGTGAATCACCAAAGAAAACAATCACTACCTGTGTTCGCACAGCAAAAACCTCACAGGGAATTGATGTTCTCGGGCAGGTGACAAAGATCCGTGCTGCATCATCTGGCTTGATATGTGGCCTAGGTGGCTACCCAGCTAAAGAGTGCGGTGTTGAAATCCCAACACCAAAAGCACTAGTTAAGACCAAGTAATTTCTTAATGAAGAAACTTTCATTTCACCCACTGACGTGGTGGATTTTCGCTGCGGCTGTTGCTTTTGCAATTGCCCGTGTGAACTCCCCAGTCTTTGCCATTGCGGCAGTGGGTGTCATGTCAGTGATTGTCTTTACGCAACGAGATGACGCACCTTGGGGACGATCCTTTAACGCCACTTTGAAGCTATCTCTCTGGATCATTGCGATTAGAGCGATTATTGGAGTCCTCATTGGGGTTCCAATACCAGGAACAACACTTTTCACAATTCCTACACTGCCTCTGCCTAACTGGATGCCAGGTATTCGTATAGGCGGCGCAGTGACTTTAGAGCGGTTAAGTTCATCGATCTCTGAGGGAATCATCATTTGTGCAATTTTGGTTGTTTTTGGTGCAGCTGCATCATTGACAAGTCCACACCGTTTGTTGCGAGTGCTACCGGTCTATGTCTATGAATTTGGAATTAGCGTTGTTATTGCAACTTCAGTGCTTCCACAATTAGTTTCAGCCGTATCTCGTATTCGTATGGCACAGCGTTTGCGTGGTCAAAAAACCCATGGAGCCAGAGCTTTTAAGCGCATTGCACTTCCCTTACTTGAGGAATCACTTGCCAGATCTTTAGATTTAGCAGCGGCCATGGATTCACGTGGTTATGGTTACAGTAAGAAAAGATCCAAGTATCGTCCAATCAAATGGGCACGAATTGATGTGGCCGTAATCATTGCCGGCTTAGCGGTTGTGGGGCTTTCATGATTAAGTTTTCTAACGTTTCACTTATCTACCCCAACTCCACAACCACAGTAATCGAAAACCTCAACCTAGAAATCGCTGAAGGTGAATTAGTTCTAGTTATCGGACCAACGGGTTCAGGTAAATCTTCACTGCTGCGCCTTATCAATGGCCTTGTTCCCCACCACACAGGTGGCATCTTGGCTGGAAGCATTGAAGTAGATGGAATATCAACTGCCGAAGTTAAACCTGGCGGGCTAGCTCATTTGATTGGCATCGTTGGACAAAACCCTATTAATGGCTTTGTAGCAGATACAGTTGAGGAGGAACTTGTCTTTGGAATGGAAGCGCTTAATCTTTCCAACGAAACAATGCGAAAGCGCGTTGAAGAAGTACTGGATTTGATGTCATTGGCTCCCCTTCGAAATCGCACTATTGCAACCTTAAGTGGCGGGGAACAACAACGCGTTGCTATTGCTAGCGCCTTAGTTGCCCACCCAAAAGTCTTAGTTCTAGATGAGCCAACTAGTGCACTCGATCCAATTGCTGCAGAAGAAGTTCTTTCAATTCTTCACCGCTTGGTCCACGATTTGAGCCTGACGGTTGTTATCGCAGAACATAAGTTGGAGCGCGTAATTCAATTTGCTGATCGAATTGTTCACATTAATGGTGCAGGAACTGCCGTTGTTGGAACCCCTGAAGAAATCCTGATGAACTCCCCTATTGCTCCACCAATTGTTGAGTTGGCTAGAACTCTTGGGTTAACAGAGATTGGTGTTTCAGTTCGCGAAATGCGCCGAATGACGCAAGAGTTTAGAGACTCACATGAAGTCACGAAACAAGAAACTGCGAGTATCTCTTCCAAGCCATGTGTAAACGTTAAAGACCTCACTATTTCCTATAGTGGAAAGAACGCCGTGAATTCTCTTTCAGCAACTATCTATGAAAATGAGATTGTTGCGATTATGGGTCGCAACGGAGCCGGTAAAAGCTCACTGCTTAGAGCTATTGCTGGGGTCAGTGATAACGCAGCTGGTCAAGTAATCGTGAACGGTATTGATTCGCAGAAACTGCACAGTAAGCAAAGGCGAGAAAACGTTGGCTATATTCCGCAAGAGCCAAGTGATCTGCTCTATGGGCAAAGTGTTGCTGAAGAGTGCAAGCAAGCAGATTCAGATAACCAAATTGAAGCCGGGAAAACTTTCACACTCCTTTCCCAGCTTGTCCCTGGAATCTCTGCCCATACGCATCCCCGCGATC
>SXYM01000024.1 GCA_005789205.1 Actinomycetota bacterium
TGCTGCAGAAGAAGTTCTTTCAATTCTTCACCGCTTGGTCCACGATTTGAGCCTGACGGTTGTTATCGCAGAACATAAGTTGGAGCGCGTAATTCAATTCGCTGATCGCATTGTTCACATTAATGGTGCAGGAACTGCCGTTGTAGGAACCCCTGAAGAAATCCTAGTGAACTCTCCTATCGCTCCTCCAATTGTTGAGCTGGCTAGGACTCTGGGGTTAAAAGAAATTGGTGTTTCTGTGCGCGAAATGCGCCGGATGACGCAGGGATTTAGAGAGTCACATGAAGTCACTCAACAAGATCCTGTAAGTATCTCTTTCAAGCCATGTGTAAGCATAAAAGATCTCACTATTTCATATAGTGGCAAAAACGCAGTGAATTCTCTTTCAGTAAATATCTATGAAAATGAGATTGTTGCAATTATGGGTCGTAATGGAGCCGGCAAGAGCTCACTACTTCGTGCCATCGCTGGGGTCAGTGATAACGCAGCTGGTCAAGTATTCGTAAACGGTATTGATTCGCAGAAGCTGCACAGCAAGCAAAGGCGCGAAAACGTTGGCTATATTCCACAGGAGCCGAGTGATTTACTTTATGGGCAAAGTGTTATAGAAGAGTGCAAGCAAGCAGATTCAGATAATCAAGTTGAAGCAGGAACGACTTTTGCACTCCTCTCTCAACTTGTCCCTGGAATCTCGGCCCATACCCACCCCCGAGATCTCTCTGAAGGACAGCGCTTAGGTCTTGCTCTGAGTGTGGTTTTATCAGCTAACCCACGCCTTCTTATTCTGGATGAGCCAACTCGAGGTTTGGATTACCAAGCCAAACGCGTATTGACCAAGATGCTTATCGATTTTGCACGCGTCTTTAATCGCAGTGTCATTATTGCTACCCACGATGTTGAGCTTGTAGCAGAATTAGCCACACGAACAATCTTTGTTGCAGATGGTGACATGGTTGCAGATGGAGCAACTATTGATATTCTCCTATCTTCCCCAGCTTTTGCACCGCAAGTATCAAAAATTATGGCGCCGCAACCCTGGTTAACTGTGGCCGATGTGGTTCGAGCTATTGAGGCAAATAAATAATGCGTACTAATGATATTGTTAGATTTTCTCCAGTTGCTACAGCTGTACTTGCATTGGCTTCCTTGATCTCTGCTGCTGGATTTCTTTGGCCATTTTTCTATAACGGCCAATCCCTTCCACGAACACAGCTTTTCTTTTGGGCAGCTCTTACAGTTGCATTTTTTCTGGTGATTATTCAGATCTCGAACTCCGCACTAGATGCAAAATCAGTTGCACTCCTAGGTGTTTTATCTGCACTCATTGCCGCTCTTCGTCCACTCGGTGCAGGAGCCGTTGGAATTGAACCAATGTGGTTTATCTTAATTCTGAGTGCTCGTGTTTTTGGACCCTCTTTTGGTTTCATTTTGGGACTCACATCCATGTTTGTTTCGGCACTTCTTACCGGCGGAGTTGGGCCATGGCTTGGTTATCAAGTATTTGCAGCGGCCTGGATAGGAATGGCCGCTGGGATGTTGCCAGGAAAGAAAGTCAGAGGTTGGAAAGAAATGGGAATTCTAATTCTCTTTGGCATCATCTCTGCTCAGAT
This sequence comes from Actinomycetota bacterium, assembly GCA_005789205.1. Classification (GTDB taxonomy): domain Bacteria; phylum Actinomycetota; class Actinomycetes; order Nanopelagicales; family Nanopelagicaceae; genus Planktophila. The sequence goes on from SXYM01000024.1 coordinate 1,611, forward strand.
ATTTGGAATCTTGATGGATCTGCAGTTTTGGCCCTGGGCACTGGGAACTGACACGCAATTGTCTTACATGGCTAATGGCGCAATAAGTGAAAACCTCTCTCGCTTCATCACTTTTCACTTTGCCACAGCAATGGCCTGGGATATCCCCCGCGCAGTCTTTACAACAATTCTTCTTGCACTCTCAGGTAGAGCAGTTTTATCAGCACTACGCCGCACAAAAACCCGAGCTGCTTTCTTGCAGCCAATTGAATTTATCGAACGTGTGAAGGCATAAAGGGAAGTTTTACAACTTCCACTATTGAATCTCTACCACGAACGTCAATCACCAACTGATCTCCAAGTTTCACTGATGAATCTAGTAAAGCAATGCCTATGCCTACCTTCAAAGATGGTGAAAAAGTTCCACTCGTTACTTCACCTAGTTCTGCGCCATCCTTAGTTTTCACACTCATTCCACCACGTGGAATTCCACGATCCAAAGATTTAATTGCAACGCTTCGGCGCTGTGCACCTTGAGCCTTTTGTGATTTCAAAACATTTGAGCCAAGGAATGCACTCTTATCCCAAGCAATGGCCCATGTTGCACTTGCTTCCACTGGAGTGATCTCTAACGAAAGTTCATGTCCGTGAAGTGGATACCCCATCTCGGTGCGCAATGTGTCACGCGCTCCAAGGCCACAGACCAAACCACCAACAGGTTCTATAGCTGCAACTATTGCATCCCAGACTTTGGAGGCATCTGCCGTCCTAGGCAAAAGCTCATAACCGAGTTCGCCTGTGTAACCAGTGCGACAGAGAATTACCTCTGCTCCTTTGATACTCACACTTTCAAAAGCCATATAGTCAACTGCAGTATTTACACCCAGAGATTGCATAACCGCTGGTGCCAACGGTCCCTGCACGGCAATTACTGCATACTCAGTATGCAGATTTGTAACAGTAATTCCTGTCGGGACATGGGCTTTCAAAGTTGTAACAACGTCGGTGGTATTTGACGCATTGGGAACTAAAAAGAAATCTTCTTCACTATTTCGATACGCAATCAGGTCATCAATGACCCCGCCCTTTTCATTACAAAGCAGGGTGTATTGGGCAAAACCATTTCCAATTCGACCGAGGTCGTTTGTAAACATGGAATTAAGGAACTCAAGGGATCCTTTCCCAGTCACACAAGCTTTGCCTAAATGCGAAACATCGAAAATTCCTACTTTTTCTCGGACTGCGCCGTGTTCGGCCAGAACTCCTGCCCCCGGATACTCGATGGGCATCAGCCAACCGCCAAAATCAGCCATTTTGGCGTTACGGGCTAGGTGCTTTTCGTGCAAAGGTGAATGCTTCACAGTGTGAAACATATCAATACATCTATTACGCTGGCACCTATGACAACACTCAAAATCTCAGATGGCCTCGTTAAAGATGATCTCCTTGTTGTGGGTCTGACGAGCACCAACGCAAAAGGTGGCATCGCCATTGAATCAGGTGACCTAGCTCTTGATTCCAAGTCTCTTCTGGCCTCTTTACTTGAGATGGGTGCAACTGGAAAAGCCGATGAAGTAACCAAGATGCCTGGCGGGCCTGCACGTTTAATGGTCTTCACAGGTCTTGGTCCGAAATCTTCTTCTTACCCTCATGAGGTTTTACGCAGAGCAGCAGGTAGTGCATCTAGAGCCCTTGCAGGTAATTCTGGAGCAACCTTTGCCCTTCCAACTCGCGATCTAGCAGGTGTGAATGCAGTTGCAGAAGGCGCCGCACTTGGTGCATACGTTTTCAATGAGTTCCGCGGCTCTTCAAAAGATAACCACAAGAGTGCATTGAAGTCAGCAACCATTTTTTCAAAGCTTGTCGGAAAAAGTGAAGCAAAGGTGATTACAATTCGTGCATCAATTATTGCTAAGTACACACATCTTGTGCGCGATCTAATCAACACACCTCCAAGCCACTTAACTCCCGATTCATTTACAAAGAAACTTGCTGCAAGTTTTAAAGCAGCTGGTGGTGCAAAGGCTGGCTTGAAGATAACTATCTGGGATGAGAAGCAACTCAAATCTCAAGGCTTTGGCGGCATCATTGGTGTGGGACAGGGATCTGCTAATCCCCCACGCCTGCTCCATATCTCTTACACGCCTAAAGCTAAAAATGTTAAGCGCTTTGCATTTGTTGGCAAAGGAATCACCTTTGACACCGGTGGTCTAAATCTTAAGCCGGGCCTTGGGATGGAGGCTATGAAGTGCGATATGAGCGGTGCAGCTGCGGTATGTGCTGCAACGTTGGCTGTAGCCGAACTTGGTCTTGCAGTTGCAATTGAATGTTGGGCTCCACTTGCTGAAAATATGCCAAGTGATACGGCAACTCGTCCAAGTGATGTCATCACTATCTTTGGCGGAAAAACCGTTGAGGTACTCAACCCTGATGCTGAAGGGCGTTTAGTACTTGCTGACGGTTTAATGAAAGCCCAGTCAAGTAAGAACAAACTTGATGGAATTATTGATGTAGCAACGTTAACTGGGGCCCAAGTTATTGCGCTGGGCACTCGCACTGGTGCAGTCATGACAAACAACCAAAGTTTTAGTGATTCATTTATCGCAATCACTAAAGAAACCGGTGAGCAGTTCTGGCCTATGCCCTTGCCAGTGGAGCTTCGAGCCTCACTTGATTCTCCAGTTGCAGATCTTGCCAACATTGGTGATAAGAATGGCGGCATGATGGTTGCTGGCCTATTTTTAAAAGAGTTTGTTAATGATGAACTTCCTTGGCTACACCTTGATATTGCAGGTCCTGCCTACAATGAGGGCAAGCCCCATGGATACACGCCAGTCGGTGGAACAGGTGTGAGCATGCGCTCACTCGTGAGATTGGTCGAACAGGCGTAGGTACGGCAGGATAGAGCCCTGAGCTCGAGGTAAAAGGGGTAGCGCAGTGTCGCAATTTGATTTAGTAATTCTGGGTGGCGGAAGCGGTGGCTATGCCTGCGCATTGCGCAGTGCGCAGCTCGGCCTCTCAGTTGCTTTAATCGAAGCCGACAAAGTTGGTGGAACCTGTCTACATAAGGGTTGCATCCCAACGAAAGCGCTTTTGCATTCAGCTGAGATAGCAGATGGCGCCCGCGAAGGTTCTAAGTTCGGCGTGAAGTCCACATTTAATGGCATCGATATGGATGGCGTTAATTCATACAAGGACGGTGTTATCTCCCGTCTTCACAAGGGTTTACAAGGTTTAGTTAAATCAAGAAACATCACTTACATCGAAGGTCATGGAAAGTTAGTTGCTAAAGACACTGTTGAAGTAAATGGTCAGCGCTACACCGGAAAAAACACCATCCTTGCTACTGGCTCATATGCGCGCACTTTGCCTGGCCTTGAAATTGATGGCAAGCAGATCATTACTTCCGATCATGGTACAAAGATGGACTATGTTCCAAAATCTGTCATTGTTCTCGGCGGCGGAGTCATTGGTTGCGAGTTTGCATCTGTCTGGAAATCCTTTGGTTCGGAAGTAACAATCATCGAAGGCCTTCCTCATTTAATTGCACTAGAAGATGAGAGCTCAAGCAAGCAGTTAGAGCGAGCTTTCCGCAAGCGTGGAATCAACTTTGAACTGGGCGTTAAATTCAAATCTGCCACCAAGAGTAAAAAGGGTGTGACAATTACGTTAGAAGATGGCAAAGAATTCACTGCAGATCTTTTGATGGTCTCTGTTGGACGTGGTCCAGTATCTGCAAACCTTGGCTATGAAGAGCAGGGAATCACAATGGATCGCGGTTATGTGATGGTTGATGACAAATGTCGCACCAATGTGCCGGGCATCTGGGCCGTTGGAGATTTGATTCCAACGCTGCAATTGGCCCACGTTGGTTTTGCCGAGGGCATGTTGGTAGCTGAAGAGATTGCTGGATTGAACCCTCGCCCGATTAACTACGATGGAATTCCACGCGTTACATACTCAGATCCTGAAGTTGCATCCGTTGGTTTAACAACTGCAGAGGCTAAAAAGCGCGGTCATGATGTTGTCGAACTCAGTTATGACTTAGCTGGAAACGGTAAGGCTCAGATTCTGGGAACTGCCGGTTCAATCAAACTTGTTGGTGAAAAAGATGGCACAATTCTTGGAGTGCACATGGTCGGCGCTCGTGTCGGCGAACTTTTGGCTGAAGCAGAGTTAATCTTTAACTGGGAAGCACGTGCAACCGATGTTGCATCCCTGATCCATGCACACCCAACACTGTCTGAGGCAATGGGCGAAGCTCATATGGCTCTTGCAGGCAAACCGCTTCACGCACACGGATAACCAAGGAGAGAAAATAATGACATTTTCCGTAACGATGCCGGCACTTGGTGAAAGTGTTAGCGAAGGAACTGTTACACGTTGGTTAAAGTCCGAAGGCGACCATGTCAATGTTGATGAACCACTTCTTGAAGTATCAACAGACAAAGTAGATACCGAGATTCCATCTCCTGTTGCTGGAACTCTTACAAAAATAGTTGTTCAAGTTGATCAGACCGTTCCAGTTGGCGCAGAGCTAGCTATTATCGCAGATGGCGCTGCTTCGTCTGCTTCATCTGTGCCAGTGGCTGCTGCTCCTGCAGCACCTGTAACTCCACCGCCAGTAGCACCGGTTGCATCCGGAGTTGGCACGGTAATCACAATGCCTGCATTGGGTGAGAGTGTGAGCGAAGGAACTGTCACTCGTTGGCTAAAAAATATTGGTGACTCAGTTGCTGTTGATGAAGCATTACTTGAGGTATCAACAGACAAAGTCGATACTGAGATTCCTTCACCAGTTGCAGGAACTCTATTGGCTATTGATGTTGCCGTTGATTCAACTGTTCCAGTAGGGGCACGTCTAGGTTTAATCGGAACAAATGGAGCAGCACCAGTTGCAGCTCCTGTGGTTCCAACTCCGGCACCAGTCGTTGCAGCACCAGTTGCCGTCGCACCTGTTGTCTCTGCACCTGCTCCAGTTGCAGCAGCACCTGTTACACAACCTGTTGATGCATATGTGACCCCCCTAGTTCGAAAGCTTGCCAATGAGCTTGGCGTAAATCTTGCAAACGTTAAGGGAAGCGGAATTGGTGGACGTATTCGCCGTGAGGATGTTGAATCCCTGGCAAAGCCTGCAGCTCCTATGTATGCAGCACCTGCACCAGTTGCTGTAACTCCATCTGCTGCTAAGCCAGCTGCAGTTGCAGTCTCTCCACTTCGTGGAACTACAGTGACGATGTCTCGACTACGCAAAGTTATTGCAGCCAGAATGGTTGAATCACTTCAAGTCAGTGCTCAACTCACAACTGTGGTGGAAGTTGATGTGACAAAGATTTCTCGTCTGCGCGATAAGGCAAAAGCAGCATTTGAAGCCCGTGAAGGCGTCAAACTTTCATTCCTTCCATTTTTTGCAGTTGCAGTGTGTGAAGCACTTAAGCAGCATCCAGTTCTCAACTCTTCAGTTGAAGGCGATCAAATCACCTATCATGGCGCAGAACACCTAGGTGTTGCTGTTGATACAGAGCGCGGACTCTTAGTTCCTGTGATTGCTAACGCTGGTGATTTAAACATGGGCGGCATTGCTCGAAAGATTTCAGATCTTGCTGCTCGCACACGAGATAACAAAGTAACTCCCGATGAATTAGGTGGCGGAACTTTCACGCTCACAAATACTGGTAGCCGAGGTGCACTTTTTGATACACCAATTATTAATCAACCACAGGTAGCAATACTTGGTCTAGGCGCTGTAGTTAAGCGTCCAATGGTTGTGCGCGGTGAAGATGGCGGAGAAACTATTGCTATCCGTTCAATGGTTTATCTGGCTCTTTCCTACGATCACCGTGTAGTCGATGGCGCAGATGCAGCTAGATTCTTAGTGACATTGAAAGAGCGTCTAGAAGGCGGCGCTTTCGAATCAGATTTGGGACTCTAAGTAGTAATGCGCGTCCCTCAAAGAATCGCGATTAGTGGTTCCTCTGGCCTTATTGGTACTGCCCTCGTTGGTCACTTAAAATCTGAAGGCCATACAGTTCAACGTTTAGTTCGTCGTGCACCAGTTGCAGCCGATGAAGTGCAGTGGGATCCACAAACAGGTTTTGTTGATTTAAGCGCACTGGCTGGTGTGGATGCAATTATTCACTTGGCCGGTGTGGGAGTTGGCGATAAGCGCTGGACGAAGAAATACAAGTCAGAAATTCTTAACTCTCGTCTACTTGGAACTACAACTATTGCCAAAGCTGTTGCAGAACTTAAGCCTCAAGTCTTTATCTCAGCAAGTGCAATTGGTTGGTATGGAGAGAGTGGAAACCGCGCGGTAGTTGAAACAGATCGTGTGGGTGATGATTTTCTTGCTGCCGTGTGCCGTGAATGGGAAAGTGCAGCTGATTTAGCCGCAGATGTTCACACTGTAAAGATTCGTACAGGTTTAGTGCTTGATCCAACGGGCGGCGCACTTGGAAAGATGTTGCCGCTCTTTCGCCTAGGTTTTGGCGGAAAACTTGGCTCAGGCAAGCAGTGGTGGTCTTGGATTACATTGCATGATCAAATCCGCGCAATCGTCTTTGCATTAGAAAATCCAATTTCAGGTCCTGTCAATGTGACCTCACCTAACCCAGTGACTAATCAAGAATTCACATCTGCTCTTGCCCGCGCACTACACCGCCCAGCACTCTTTCCAGCTCCAGCAATTGCGCTCAAGATCGCACTCGGTGGTTTTTCTTCTGAAGTTCTGGGTTCTAAGAAAGTAATCCCCCACGTATTACAAGAAGCTGGTTTTACTTGGGACTATCCCCACATTACTCAAGCGCTGAGTCAACTAGTTCAGGATTAATTGCGCAGCCAGGCTGCCACTAAACAAAGCGCCTTGCTGTGATGGAACTGTGCGGTGATCTCCTGCAACATAGAGATGATCTGAAATCTTGGTTGGTTGTGTGAGTGCTTTTCCAACTGCATGAAGCGGCAACGCTGAAGCAATCTCATACTTTGCTATCAACTGCCAATCACGGGTTTCAACGCCCCACATGATTGAAAGATGACGACGTACTTCTGAATCAGTTGTTCCAAGCTCAGTTGTACTTGAAATCAGATTCATACCGCTTGGGGCGTAAGCCTTTGAAATATCAGAGATAGTCAATGAATTAAAGACCGGTCCACGCTTTTGCCCATCGATAAGCAAGCGTCCAGTCCCCGATGGATTCTGATCAGTTGCGTGATACCACGTTACACATCCCTGCATTCGGCACACCTGGCCCATCTCCAGTAACTGAGAAGCAGTTGTTGCATCCGTTGCTATCAAAATATCTCGTGCATCAAATTCTCCGGCAGATGTCTGCACAGTGTTACCCACAACTTGCTCTGCCCTAACATTGAGTTGTAAATCTGAAATACGAGATGCAAGTGCTTGTGAGAGCTGGCCAACTCCAAACTTAGGGATACCAGGTGATCCAGTCACAAATGAGCCAATGACTATTTGCCCGTAGTGCGCATCAACTTTGTCTGGATCTGCCAAGAAAACGCCCTGCAAGAATGGGCGTAGCACTCGTTCATACGTTGTGCCACAACCAGCATTTCTTAGCGCTTGGCCTAGTGATTGTTCCCCCTTTAACTTAGAGAAAATAAAGCGCGCAAAATTCACTTTCTCATTTAACGAACCGGTTCCACGATGCAGGGCTGAAAATGGAGCTTTGCGTGGGTCACCTAGAGCAATTCGCTCCGTTCCTAAACTGACTTCAATTACTCGAGGTGCAAGGATGAAATCAATCTCATCAATCACATCGAGTTCCATAAGTGCTGGATACTTAGAATTAATGAGTTGGAAACCACGATCACAGATGTATCCATCAATGTGATCACTTGCTACACGTCCACCTGCGCGATCACTTGCCTCAATAACCGTTACAGAACGCCCCGCAGCTTGCAGTTGGATGGCGGCGTTGAGCCCAGCTAGACCAGCACCAACAATAAGGACATCACTGCTTTTAGACATGGAGAGCGCTATTTCGTGCCTGGTCGATAATTTGAGCAACTGATAGCACATCATCTTTAGAAATTGGCCATGCGTTTTTGCCTGCTAGTGCCCCAGCAACCAAGATGTAGAAAGTGGCGTAGTTGCCATCTTCGCCCACTATTTCTTCCACCTTATCTCCACGATGAATAAAGGTCTTTGACTTTGTAGGGACATTCCACTTACCGCCCATTGGGATTTTGCCCGCTTTGAGTAGGGCCTCTTGAGGATCTAAATCATTAATAACCAAAGCACCTTTGCTACCCAA
>SXYM01000025.1 GCA_005789205.1 Actinomycetota bacterium
ATGCTCTTTATTATCTTTGATATTGAAATTGTTTTTCTTTATCCATGGGCAGTCTCATTTGATGCACTTGGTCTCTTTGGCTTAATTGAGATGGCTATCTTCATTGGAACAGTCTTTGTTGCATATGCATATGTGTGGCGACGCGGCGGATTGGAATGGGATTAAAAAATGGGTCTTGAAGAGAAAATCCCAAGCGGTTTTGTTCTAACCACTGTTGAAAAGCTAGCCGGCTACATGCGCAAGAACTCATTATGGCCAGCAACATTTGGTCTTGCTTGCTGTGCTATTGAGATGATGGCAGTGGGTTCAGCAGCTAAATATGATATTTCACGTTTTGGTATGGAAGTTTTCCGTGCATCCCCTCGTCAAGCAGATTTAATGATTGTTGCTGGACGTGTTTCAAACAAGATGGCCCCAGTGCTTCGCCAGATCTATGATCAAATGGCAGCTCCAAAGTGGGTAATTGCAATGGGTGCTTGTGCATCTTCTGGTGGAATGTTTAACAACTATGCAATTGTGCAAGGTGTTGATCACGTAGTTCCAGTTGATATCTATCTTCCAGGTTGCCCACCTCGACCTGAGATGTTGCTTGATGCAATTTTGAAACTTCACTCAAAGATTTATGATGAAAAATTAGGCTCAAATCGCGCACAAATCATCAAAGAAGTTGAACTTGCTGCAATGAATGCAAAGCCAACTATTGAGATGAAGGGCCTGTTGGCATAGATGAGTGAACACGGAATGTTTGGTGCCAAGGGCACCGGTGACACATCAGGTTATGGCGGGCTAATCCGCACAGCTGCTTCTACAGGCTCATCCGAGCGTCCATATGGCAGTTATTTTGATGAAGTTGCCGATGATTTAGAGCGCGCATACCCAATGTTTTCAGAGGCAATTGAACGCGTTGTGGTTGATCGCGGTGAATTAACTTTGCATGTCAAGCGTGAAAAGTTAGTAGAGGTTTCTAAGATTTTGCGTGATTCATTAAAGTTTGAAATGTGCATGGGTGTCTCTGGAGTTCACTATCCAACAGATGCAGGACGCGAGCTTCATGCCGTTTATCCATTACTTTCATTAACTAACAATCGACGCATTCGTCTTGAAGTATCCGTGCCTGATCTAGATCCTCACATTCCATCAGTTGTTGAAGTGTGGGCAGGAAATAACTGGCATGAGCGTGAGGTCTTTGACATGTTCGGAATCATCTTTGATGGCCATCCAGGTCTTACTCGTATTTTGATGCCAGATGATTGGCAAGGACACCCACAACGTAAAGATTATGCACTCGGTGGAATTCCAGTTGAGTACAAGGGTGCAACAACTCCTCCTCCTAATGAGAGAAGGAGTTACAAGTGAGTGTTTTTGATCCATATGCACCGTCTCGCGATACAACTGAAGGAACTGTTTATTCAGTAACTGGTGGTGATTGGGATTCACTCGTTCAGGAGATTGGTTCAACCAAGGAAGAGCGGGTTGTTGTGAACATGGGTCCACAGCACCCATCTCCTCACGGTGTACTGCGATTGGTATTAGAGCTTGAGGGCGAAACAGTTACTGAAGCTCGAGCAGGAATTGGTTACCTCCACACAGGTATTGAAAAAAACATGGAGTACCGCAGTTGGACTCAGGGCACGACTTTCGTTACTCGTATGGATTACCTAAGCCCACTCTTTAATGAAACCGCTTATTGCTTAGCTGTTGAAAAGCTTTTGGGAATTACACAAGATGTTCCAGAACGTGCGAGCGTTATTCGCGTGATGATGATGGAGCTCAACCGAATCTCTTCACACATGGTTGCACTTGGTACAGGAGCCCTTGAACTAGGCGCAATTTCACCTATGTTCTTTGCCTTCCGTGAGCGCGAAATAGTCCTAGATATATTTGAAATGATTTCAGGTCTTCGCATGAATATGGCTTATGTGCGCCCAGGTGGAGTGCAGCAAGATCTCCCCGAAGGTGCGATTCCAAAGATTCGCGAAGCTGTAAAGCTGATGCGCAAGAACTTTAAAGACAACACAACGTTGCTTGTTGGAAATTCAATTTGGATGAAGCGCACACAAGGTATTGGTTACCTAGATCTAGCTGGTTGCACCACTCTTGGCATCACAGGTCCAGTACTTCGTTCAACTGGTTTGCCTTGGGATCTGCGCAAGATGCAACCATATTGTGGTTATGAAGATTACAACTTTGATGTGATCACTGCAGATACTTGTGATGTATATGGTCGCTTTTTAATCCGTATGAATGAACTAGAACAATCACTTCGCATTATTGAGCAAGCACTTGATAAGTTGGAAAAACTAGAAGGTGCACCAGTGATGGTTGCTGATAAGAAGATTGCTTGGCCAGCACAGCTAGCAATGGGTGGTGATGGACTGGGTAACTCTCTCAACCACATCCGCGAAATTATGGGAACATCAATGGAGTCATTGATTCACCACTTCAAGTTAGTCACAGAAGGTTTTCATGTTCCTGCAGGCCAAGTTTATGCAGCAATTGAATCTCCACGCGGTGAACTTGGTGCACAAGTTGTCTCTGATGGTGGAACTAAGCCATATCGAATGCATTTCCGTGAACCATCATTTAATAACTTGCAAGCAACTCCTGCGATGAGTGAAGGTGGCATGGTTGCCGACATCATTGGCGCAGTTGCCTCTATCGATCCAGTTATGGGAGGCGTAGACCGCTAATGGCATTCTCACAAGAAGATCTAGCAATCATGGAAACGATAATTAAGCGTTATCCACGTCCTCGCTCTGCAATTATGCCGTTGCTCCACTTTGTTCAATCACGTGCGGGCTATGTGACAAATGAGGGCATTGAAATCATTGCCCAGCAGCTAGAGCTAGCAGCTGCTGAAGTCACTGCTGTCTCTACGTTTTATACCCAATACAAGCCAACGCCAGTAGGTGAATACCACGTGGGTGTGTGCACAAATACTTTGTGCGCCATCATGGGTGGGGATGCAATTATGGATGGACTGAAAGAACACCTTGGAATTGAAAACGATGGTGTTACAGCAGATGGCAAAGTCTCACTTGAGCATATTGAGTGCAACGCTGCATGTGATTACGCACCAGTTGTTATGGCTAACTGGGAGTTTTATGACAACCAAACTGTTGAGTCTGCAAAAGATTTAGTTGATTCAATGCGTACGGGTAATCCAAAGCCTCCAACTCGTGGACCAAATACTTTGGTCACATGGAAGCAAGCATCAGAAGTTCTTGCAGGGTTAAATGATGGAAGAGCAAATGAAGGCGTTCAAGCCGGTGGACCAACACTTCTTGGTTTGAAAATTGCAAAGGGAGAAACTAAGTAAATGACTAAGTTAACTCCAGTTTTATCTGCCCATTGGGATGAAAAAGATTCATTCACAATTGAAGGCTATAAGCGCCACGGTGGTTACACCGCATCTGCTAAAGCACTTGCGATGGATCCAGATGCAATTATTCAACTTATAAAAGACTCCGGACTACGCGGTCGTGGTGGTGCAGGTTTCCCAACTGGAATGAAGTGGGGCTTTATCCCACAGGGTGATAACAGAGAGCACTACTTAGTTGTTAACGCTGATGAATCAGAGCCAGGAACATGCAAAGACACACCGCTATTGATGGCAAACCCACATGTTCTTATTGAGGGCTGCATCATCGCTTGCCATGCAATTCGTGCAAAGCACGCGTTTATCTATATTCGAGGTGAAGTAACGCATGTTGTTCGTCGCGTTAATCAAGCAATCGAAGATGCTTACAAAGCAGGTTTACTTGGAAATGGAATTGACGTTGTTCTACATATTGGTGCTGGTGCATATATCTGCGGTGAAGAAACCGCACTCCTTGATTCACTTGAAGGCTTCCGTGGCCAACCGCGTTTGCGCCCACCTTTTCCAGCTATTGCAGGCCTTTATGCCCGCCCAACTGTTGTTAATAACGTTGAATCCATTGCTTCAGTTCCAGCGATTATTGCTAATGGCGCCGAGTGGTATCAGAGCATGGGAACTGAGAAGAGCAAAGGCGCAACACTTTATTCACTCTCAGGTCACGTCAATAACCCTGGACAGTTTGAAGCACCACTTGGAATTACTCTTCGCGAAATTCTTGAACTTGCAGGTGGAATTCGCACTGGTCACACATTGAAGTTCTGGACACCAGGTGGATCTTCAACTCCACTCTTTACAGCAGAGCATCTAGATGTTCCATTGGATTACGAAGGTGTTTCAGCAGCAGGTTCAATGCTTGGAACTAAAGCTCTACAAATATTTGATGAAACAACATGTGTTGTTCGCGCAGTATTGCGCTGGACTGAGTTTTATAAGCATGAGTCATGCGGTAAGTGCACACCTTGTCGTGAGGGCACATGGTGGTTAGTACAACTCCTTCGTGATCTTGAAGCAGGTAAAGGCACTGAAGCAGATCTTGCTAAGTTGCTTGATCTTTGCGACAACATCATGGGTCGATCATTTTGTGCTTTAGGTGATGGTGCAACTAGTCCAATTACTTCATCAATTAAGTATTTCCGCGATGAATACATCGCCCATATCACTCATGGTGGATGTCCATTTGATCCAGTTGCATCAACTCTATTTGCAGGGGCAGGTGCATAAATGACTACTGAAGTTGTAGACATGATTACTGTCGTTGTTGATGGATTTGAAGTGAGCGTTCCTAAGGGAACATTAGTAATTCGCGCGGCAGAACAACTTGGTATTCAGATTCCACGTTTTTGTGATCACCCACTTCTGGATCCAGTTGGTGCATGTCGTCAATGCTTAGTTGACATTGAAATTAATGGCCGTGCTTTTCCAAAGCCACAGGCTTCTTGCACCATTCCAGTTGAGCCAGGCATGATTGTTAAAACTCAACTCACTTCACCAGTTGCTGAAAAGGCACAGCGCGGTGTTATGGAGCTACTACTTATTAACCACCCACTTGATTGCCCAGTATGTGACAAGGGTGGCGAGTGCCCACTGCAAAACCAGGCAATGAGCAATGGCCAGGGTGAAACTCGCTTTGAAGGCGTGAAGCGCACATTCCAAAAGCCAATCAATATCTCTTCTCAAGTTCTACTTGATCGCGAACGCTGTGTTCTTTGTGCTCGTTGCACACGATTTTCAGAGCAGATCGCATCAGACCCATTCATTACTTTGAATGAGCGTGGTGCTTTGCAACAAGTTGGTATCTATGAAAACAAACCTTTTGAATCTTATTTCTCAGGTAACACAGTTCAAATCTGTCCGGTAGGAGCACTTACAGGTGCTGCATACCGATTCCGTGCACGTCCATTTGATTTAGTTTCAACACCATCTGCTTGTGAGCACTGTGCATCTGGTTGCGATATGCGCACCGATGTTCGCCGTGGAAAGACTTTGCGTCGCCTTGCTGGTGATGATTCAACTGTTAATGAAGAGTGGAACTGTGATAAAGGACGTTGGGCATTTAAATATGTCACATCCGTTGATCGCCTCACTACACCAATGGTTCGAAACGCATCAGGAGAATTAGTTGCAGCATCATGGCCAGAGGCATTAGCTGCAGCTGCCAAGGGATTGAAAGCTTCAAAGGCTGCAGTTCTTGTTGGTGGCCGCGCAACGTATGAAGACGCATATGGCTATAGCAAGTTTGCACGTGTTGCACTTGGCACAAACGATATTGATTTCCGTTCACGTCTTTCATCAAATGAAGAACGTGAATTCCTTGCAGCACGCGTGGTTGGTTCCACTACAACCTATTTGGATATTGATCGTGCAGATCACGTTCTACTTGTTGGCTTTGAGCCAGAAGAAGAATCACCGATTGTTTTCTTGCGTTTGAATAAACAAGTACGAAAGCGCGCACTCAAAGTCACAGCAATTGCAACTAAGCTTTCAATTGGAGTTGAAAAACTCAAGGGTGAGTTTGTAAAGGTTGCTCCAGGGGCTGAAGCTGCTGCTATTGCCTCACAATCACTTACTTCAAAATCAGTAATTTTAGTGGGGGAGAGAGCGGCAGAAAGTGCTGGAGTATTAAGCGCAGTTGCAGCTCTTGCAGATTCAAGTAGTGCCAAAATTGCTTGGATTCCACGTCGTGCTGGTGAGCGCGGTGCACTTGAAGCTGGTGCTATCGGTAACTTGTTGCCAGGTGGACGCCCCGTTTCTGATGCATCAGCACGTGTTGATATTGCAGCGGTGTGGGGTTCTAACTCACTACCAAGTGCAGAAGGCAAGAGTGCTCAAGAGATTTATGCAGCAGTAAATGTGGGTGAAATCGGAGCATTAGTTGTTGGCGGCGTTGATCCACTTGATGGTGAAGATAGCCAAAGCGCACTTGCAGCACTTGAAAAGGCTTTTGTTGTTTCTCTAGAAATTGCTAGCAGCGCAGTCACACAACATGCAGATGTTGTATTACCAGTTGCTGCAGTTACTGAAAAGAGCGGTTCATTTTTAAACTGGGAAGGCCGTCCACGATCATTTGATGCTGCAGTTCAAGATTCACTTAATCGCAGCGATTTACGTATTCTTTCAATGATTGCCCAAGAGATGGGTACATCAATAAATCTTGGAACTGTTAGCGCAGCCATTAAGGAAATTGCATCCCTTGGTAAGTGGGAGGGTGCTCGCGCATCAATGAGCCAAGTTCCTACACCTGCCCAGCCAACAGTGTCTGGAGATCAATTTATTCTTACATCATGGCGCCGCTTGCTTGATCTTGGAACTTTGCAACAAGGTGAAGAACACCTTGCAGGAACAGCCAGAAAAACTGTTGCAGTTATTTCACCAAAGCGCGCTGGCGCACTTGGCGTGGTCGATGGTGACAAACTTAAAATTTCAACTTCTCTAGGTTCAGTAACTTTGAGCGCACTTGTTGAAGATATTCATGACGATGCTATCTGGGCACCACGTAATTCACGTGGTTCTCAATTACTAGTAAATTTAGGCGTTGCACATGGCGCAGTAGTGAGTGTGGTGAAGGTATGACAACAGCAGAGCTCATTGCCGCAGATTCAGGGACAACCATTCTCATAAAGGCACTCCTAGTCTTTGTTTTCTGTGTTGTTCTAACGCTGATGTCGGTATGGGGAGAACGTCGCCTTGTTGGTCGAATGCAGGAGCGTCCAGGTCCTAACCGTGTTGGTCCATTTGGCTTAATTCAAGCTTTGGCTGATGGCGTGAAGTTAGCGCTCAAAGAGGATTTGATTCCAGCGGCGGCAGACAAGATTGTCTTTATTCTTGCGCCAATCATTAGTGCAACCACATGCTTCATGTCTTTTGCTGTCATTCCTATTACTGGTGAAGTTTCACTCTTTGGTCAAAAAACTGCGATGCAGTTAACTGATCTTCCAGTGGGCGTTCTCTATGTGTTAGCAATTGCATCAGTGGGTGTCTATGGAATTGTGTTGGCTGGTTGGTCATCTGGTTCTACATATCCACTCCTTGGCGGATTGCGCTCAAGTGCTCAAGTGATTTCTTATGAAGTTGCAATGGGACTTTCACTTGTTGCTGTCTTTATTTATGCAGGTTCAATGTCAACATCTGACATCGTGGCTGCGCAATCAACGTGGTGGTATGGCGTTGTGTTGTTCCCATCATTTGCAATCTATGCAATCTCAATGGTGGGTGAAACTAACCGTGCACCATTCGATTTAGCAGAAGCAGAGGGTGAATTAGTTGGTGGTTTCCACACTGAGTATTCATCACTTAAGTTCGCACTCTTCTTCTTGGCTGAGTATGTAAACATCATCGCAGTTTCAGCTCTTGCCACAACTCTCTTCCTTGGTGGTTATCACGCACCTCCAGGACTTGGATTTACTGAAGCCTGGTTAGGCGGATGGTTTACCGGCATCTGGTTCTTCTCAAAGGTGCTTGTTTTCTTCTTCGTATTCGTTTGGCTACGCGGCACGCTCCCACGTCTTCGTTATGACCAATTTATGCAGTTTGGTTGGAAGATCTTGATCCCAGTATCAATTCTCTGGATCTTGGTTGTTGCAACCCTTCGCACACTCTCACTAGAGGGTGCCCCACGAATTGTTGTCATTGGTTTTGCAAGCTTTGTAGTTCTTCTAGTTATGGCTGCAAACATCGGCTTTGAAAATGCTAAGAAGAAAAAGCTGGAATCACTTGAGGTCGAAGTCAGTGAGCCAACTTTTGCTGTTCCAACTGTTCCAATGAATGTTTCAAACATCAATGTGTCACAAAGTAGCAAGGGAGGCGATCATGTCTGAGCAACTCGAACCGCTAAAGAAGAGTGAGATTTCAGTTAACGATATCGCCTACACAAAGATGCAGACAGGTGAATCAGTAGGACTACTTGGGCACCTGAAAGGCTTTCTGGTCCCATTTTCGAAGATCTTTAAAAAGACTCTTACAGTTGAATACCCAGAAGTAAAAGCACCAACAGCAGAGCGCTTCCATGGTCGTC
>SXYM01000026.1 GCA_005789205.1 Actinomycetota bacterium
GCTATGCAGATGCTTTAAGTACTGCAGATAACATCAAGACTATCCGCCATGTGATTAAGGAAGTAGCAATGGATCAAGGATTCCACGCCTCATTTATGCCAAAGCCATTTACTGATCATCCAGGTAGTGGAATGCACACCCACGTTTCACTCTTTAAAGGTGAAGAAAACGCTTTTTATGATTCAAGCGCAGAATTAAATCTTTCAGCTGTTGGTCGTTCATTCATTGCAGGTCTTCTCAAGCACGCACCAGAGATCACTGCAATTACTAATCAGTGGGTTAACTCCTATAAGCGCTTACATGGTGGGGGAGAAGCTCCAGCATTTGTTAACTGGGGTCCAAGTGATCGCGGTGCATTAGTTCGCGTGCCGATGTATAAACCTAAGAAAGAAAACTCAACACGTATTGAATTTAGATCTCCAGATACTGCTTGTAATCCATATCTTTCATATGCAGTGATGTTGGCAGCGGGCTTAAAAGGCGTTGAAGAAGGCTATGTATTAAGCGATTCAAAGGATCCAATTTCATTGCCCTCAAATCTCAATGAAGCCATTGCAGAGATGGAAAAGAGTGAATTAGTGCGCCAAACATTGGGCGAGCATGTATTTGAATATGTATTGCGCAATAAGCGTGCTGAATGGCAGGACTATCGCCGCCAAGTCAGCGCATATGAACTAGATCGCTATTTGCCAGTTCTTTAACTTGAGCGTTACCCTTTACCCATGAACACACGCAGTCTCCTCCTTAGCTGCCGTGGCGGGGTCAAATAACCGAACCCCTCGCTGCGGGGTTTGTCGTATCGGTTAAAAGACAAATTCCGCAAACTTATAAGGAGTAATTGAAATGAATTTTCCCAAGCAAGTACCTTCATCGATGCCAGTGCATCGCTATGAACCTTCTCATCCAATAGATCTTCCCGATCGCACCTGGCCCAATAAGAAGATCACTAAAGCGCCTCAGTGGTGTTCTGTGGATCTTCGAGATGGCAACCAGGCACTTATCGATCCCATGGACACACCCCGAAAGCTAGCGATGTTCAAACGTCTTGTCGCGATGGGATACTAAGAAATCGAAGTTGGTTTCCCAAGTGCTAGCCAGACAGATTTTGATTTCGTTCGAAAGATTATTGAAGAAAACCTGATTCCAGATGATGTTGTTATTCAAGTTTTGACTCAAGCACGCGAAGCTTTAATTATTCGCACCTTTGAAGCAATCAAGGGCTCAAAGCAGGCAATCGTTCACCTATATAACTCAACTTCAACTTTGCAGCGCCGAGTTGTCTTTGGTCTTGATAAAGATGGCATCAAGAAGATTGCAACTGATGCTGCCAAGATCTGTTTAGACCTAGTTAAAACAGTTCCTGAAACTAAGGTCTCTTTTGAGTACTCACCTGAGTCCTACACAGGCACCGAGTTAGAGTTTGCAGTTGAGGTGTGTAATGCCGTCAATGATGTGTGGAAGCCAACCCCACAGTGGAAAACAATCATGAACTTGCCAGCAACCGTTGAAATGACAACACCTAATGTTTATGCCGACTCAATTGAGTGGATGTGTCGTAATTTAAATGATCGCGACAGCGTGATTGTCTCCCTCCACCCACACAATGATCGCGGTACAGGAGTTGCAGCAGCAGAATTGGGATATCTAGCAGGGGCCGATCGTATCGAAGGAACTTTGTTCGGAAACGGTGAGCGCACAGGAAATGTTTGCCTTGTGACACTTGGAATCAACTTAGTCACACACGGCATTGATCCACATATCGATTTTTCAAACATTGAGGAAGTGCGTCGCACAGTGGAATACGCCAACCAACTCCGTGTTCCTGAACGCCATCCTTATGGCGGAGACCTTGTATTCACAGCATTTTCAGGTTCACACCAAGATGCAATTAAAAAAGGCTTTGACCACATGGCAGTTGATGCAAAGGCTGCTGGCAAAGAAGTACGTGATCACACATGGGCTATTCCTTATTTGCCAATTGATCCATTAGATATAGGTCGCAGCTATGAAGCCGTTATCCGTGTGAACTCACAATCAGGCAAGGGTGGTGTTGCTTATCTGATGAAAAACGAGCACCACCTTGATCTTCCACGTAGATTGCAGATTGAATTCTCTAAAATTGTTCAAGCTAAGACCGATGCCGAAGGCGGAGAAATAAGCGCAGATGATTTATGGAACATATTCGAAGATGAATATCTGCCAACGCAAAGTGCACCATGGGGACGTTTTCGCCTTAAGGGCTTAAGCCAGACCTCTGTTCTTGGTGAAGATGTTCACTTAAACGTTTCACTCACAGATCGTGGCGTAGTCCAAGAACTTAAAGGTCAAGGAAACGGACCAATTGCCGCGTTTTGCAATATCTTGCAGAACTATGGAGTCGATGTTCGTGTTCTTGATTATTACGAGCATGCCCTCTCAGCAGGTGGCGATGCATCGGCTGCGGCATATTTGGAATGTTCTATTGACGGTGAAACCTTCTGGGGCGTTGGAATCGATCCAAACACGACAACGGCAGCGCTAAAAGCTGTCGTGTCTGCGATAAACCGCGCAATTCGCTAATCAGTTGATACCTGTTTTGGCACTACCTTTGCCCGTATGAGTTTGTACCGGGATGAGGCAATCGTCCTTCGCACCCAAAAATTAGGTGAAGCCGATCGCATCATCACCATGTTGACTCGTGATCATGGCCGAATTCGTGGCGTTGCAAAAGGTGTGCGCCGTACAAAATCAAAGTTTGGTGCACGCCTTGAACCCGGTAGCCACGTAGACATTCAGTTGTACTCCGGCAAAACCTTTGACACCGTTACTCAAGTTGAAGCGCTGATGAATTACGGAGAAGCACTGACCGAGGATTACCAACGCTGGACTATCGCAGCCACAATTCTGGAAGCAGCAGAACGTTTCACCAGTCAAGAAAATGAACCTGCGTTGCAAGAGTTTCAATTAGTTGTTGGCGGCATGAAAGCTTTGGCTGAAAATCGCTATGAGCCCTTGTTAATTCTGGATGCATTTCTATTGAGATCTTTAGCTGTTGCCGGATATGCGCCATCGATGACAATTTGTTCACGGTGTGAAAAGCCTGGACCCCACCGATACTTTTCATTAGTTGGCGGCGGATCCGTCTGTGCTGATTGCAGGCCATCAGCTTGTGCAACTCCGGCACCTGAAACTCTAGAACTTATGGGTGCCTTGCTCAGCAGTGATTGGGAAGTAGCAAGTGCAAGTGAGCCAAAGTTTCGGCGAGAGGCTAGTGGTTTGATTGCCGCCTATTTACAATGGCATCTTGAACGCGGTTTGCGTTCTTTACCAATGGTGGAGCGGGTATGACGATCAAAATTCCTCATCACGTTGCAATCGTCATGGATGGCAATGGGCGTTGGGCACAACAAAGAGGTCTGCCACGCACCGCAGGTCATGAAGCGGGTGAAGCAGCGCTATTTGATGTTGTAGAAGGTGCGATCGAATACGGCGTTAAAGAGATTAGCGCGTATGCATTTTCAACTGAAAACTGGCGACGCTCACCCGAAGAAGTGAAGTTCTTAATGGGCTTTAATCGCGATGTTATTCGTAGACGCCGAGATCAAATGAACGAAATGGGTGTGCGCATCCGTTGGGTTGGTCGCCCAAAGCGTTTATGGAGCACGGTCATTAAAGAACTCGAAGAGGCGGAAGAGTTAACCAAGAAAAACAAGGTTCTAACTTTAAATATGTGCGTCAACTATGGGGGCCGATCTGAAATTGTGGATGCAGCAACTGAACTAGCTCGTGATGTTAAGCGCGGAAAAATCAAGGCGGATGCGATCACCGAAAAGGTATTTGCCAAGTACCTTGATTCTCCACAGATGAGCGATGTCGATCTATTCCTTCGTTCATCGGGGGAGCAGCGCACCAGCAACTTCTTGCCATGGCAAAGCGTTTACGCCGAATTTGTCTTTATGGATGTGCTGTGGCCAGATGTCACACGCAAAACCTTATGGAAAGCGATCGAGGAGTATTCATCCAGAGATCGAAGATTCGGAAAAGCCTAAGCCGCTGGATGATCGATCGGTGTTGGGGCGGTTAAATGAGCCTGACACATCGCACAACGTGCGTTATCCAATAAGTAGAACTCTATCTCGTAAGTATCTGGGCTAAATGAAGCTGTAATTTCCAATAAGTGCGAGCCACATGCAGGACATGCGCACGTAGGAATTCCTCTAAAGTCGCCCATAACTTAACACTTTGAACAAATTCCGAAGATTTCGGCTGTATGACCCACGTCGCGGAATCCAAACTCTTCAGCCATAGTTTTGGCCCACTTTTCAATCGCGCCACCCTCGATTTCAACTGTGTCGCCACAGCTCTTGCACACAAGGTGGTGATGGTGCGTATCACCGCACAGACGATAGATAGCCTCGCCATCTTCGCGGCGTAGAAGATCAACAATCTTGTCATCAACTAAAGACTGCAATGCGCGATACACCGTTGTTAGACCGATGCCATCGCCTTCTCGGCGCAAAATTTGATGCAGTTCTTGAGCGCTGGCAAAACCACCGGTTCGCTCAAGAACCGCAATCAACTTAATGTCGGATTTATTCATTGTCTGGGTGCTGATGCCCATCTTTGTCAGTGTGACCTTCTTCAGTATGGCCCTCTTCATGTACGCCTTCTTCGTGGCCGTGCTCATCCTCTTGGTGAATTTCTTGTTCACTTCCATGAGCATGCGCATCACCTGAATGTAGGTATGCAACCAGAGCCCACATGATTAACACACCCGAAATTGTTGCAACCATTGTCAATCGTGATGAATGACGTGAATGTGCTTCGGGCAAAATATGTGAAGTTGCAAGATAGATAACGATTCCAGAGAAAGCAGCAAGATATAGCGCAATTAAATTATTGCTCAAGACCAAGGTGCTTCCTAGCGCTGCACCTGAAACACGAGCTAATGCATCAACTCCGAGCAAGCCGAAGCTCTTCTTTCGCCATAAGCCGGATTTGATCATGAAGGAAACGGTGTTAAGACCATCGCTAAATGCGTGAACAAGTAATGCAATAAAGACCGCAAGACCTAAATTAGAGCTTACTTTAAATGCGACACCAAGCGCTAAACCATCAAGAAAAACATGGCCACCCATTGCGATTGCGCCAAAGGCGCCAGTGAAGTTGTGTGAGTGTTTGTGGTCATGACCATAATCAGATTCAGCGGGTTCATGTGAACCAAAGATTCGCTCGTAGAAATGCAGAAGTAAGAAACCACCGATCAATGCAATTGAAACAGTTGGGGCATGTAGAAATTCCCCAGTTCCTAACTCATAGACTTCTGGGAGGAGATCAAAAGCAACAAGACCTAGAAGTAGTCCGGCTGATAAACCGAGGACCAGATGAAGGCGATCCTTTGCCTTCAGGGCCAACGCCCCTCCTGCAAAGGTAGATATGGCGGTAAGGGCTGCGAGGATGATGGCTATGTTCATGTCTGGACAGTATCACAAAATGAAAATGATTATCATTTCCAAATCTGAGCCGATACGCTCAACCCATGCTCGCAATCGCCAGATTTAACGTTGCCCTAGGCAATGCCGCCCACTTTGAGGCAGAACTCTCGGTCGCACTAGAGGCGTTGTCGCACTGTGCTGGATTTGTTAAAGGTGAAATTGGCCAAAATCTTGATGAAAGCTCACTCTGGACACTAGTGACCCATTGGGAAAATGTGGGTTCTTATCGCAGAGCACTGAGTAATAACAACGTGAAGATGAATGCGATCCCACTTCTCGCACAGGCAATCGATGAGCCAGGTGCATATGAAAAGCCTTACTCAGAGTAAAATTCATCCACGGAAGTAACACCAGTTGCTTTTCGCCGACAGCCAGCCGGACGGAGATTATTGTGGCAACGGATCGTTTAGAAAATATCGTTGGTTTATCAAAGCGTCGAGGATTTGTCTTTCCATCCTCTGAAATTTATGGCGGACTTCGTGCATCGTGGGACTACGGTCCATTAGGTGTTGAGCTAAAAAATAACGTCAAGCGCCAGTGGTGGAAATCTATGGTCACTGGCCGTGAAGATGTTGTCGGTCTTGATTCTTGTGTAATTTTGGCAAAAGAAGTCTGGGAAGCATCCGGACACGTTGCAACATTTAGTGATCCACTTACAGAGTGCACTGCATGCCACAAGCGTTACCGCGCCGATCACCTAGAAGAGGCTTATGAAGTTAAGCATAAAAAAGCTCCAACATCACTAGCTGAAATTAACTGCCCGGCATGTGGCAACAAGGGTCAGTTCACGGAACCTAAACAATTTAGCGGAATGCTCAAAACTTATCTTGGACCAGTTGAAGATGAATCAGGGCTAGCGTTTTTGCGTCCAGAAACTGCTCAAGGAATCTTCATTAACTTTGATCAAGTGATGACCACTTCTCGCAAAAAGCCCCCATTTGGTATTGGGCAAATTGGTAAGTCTTTTCGCAATGAAATCACTCCAGGAAACTTTATTTTCCGTACACGTGAGTTTGAGCAGATGGA
>SXYM01000027.1 GCA_005789205.1 Actinomycetota bacterium
GGCTTTGAGGTTTCGGCAAAGAAATCATTTCCTTTATCGTCCACCACAATAAATGCTGGGAAATCCACTATATCGATTTTCCAGACCGCTTCCATTCCTAGCTCTTCATAATCTAGAACTTCAACTTTCTTGATGCAATCTTGCGCCAATCTGGCAGCAGGACCGCCGATGGAGCCTAAGTAGAAACCGCCATGGGTTTTGCAGGCATCGGTTACAGCCTTTGATCTATTTCCTTTTGCCAGCATCACATGTGAGCCGCCCTTGGATTGGAAATAATCAACGTAGGAGTCCATACGACCTGCAGTTGTTGGACCAAAAGAACCAGAGGCATAACCGGCTGGAGTCTTTGCAGGACCTGCGTAATACACGGCGTATTTCTTTAGATACTCAGGCATTGGTGCACCGGCATCCATCGCCTCTTTAATTTTTGCATGAGCTAAATCGCGGGCAACAACTAACGTGCCAGTCAATGACAGTCGAGTCTTGACTGGGTATTTAGAAAGCTGGGCTCTGATGGCATCCATTGATTGATTTAAATCAATGGCCACAACATCATCGTTTAAATGCTCATCGGTTGTTTCAGGCAAAAAGTGAGCCGGATCTTGCTCTAATTGCTCAAGGAATATGCCCTCTTTGGTGATCTTGGCCTTAGCCTGGCGATCGGCAGAACAGGAAACCGCAATGGCGATAGGAAGTGATGCACCATGCCTTGGCAATCTCACAACTCGAACATCGTGGCAGAAATACTTGCCACCAAACTGGGCGCCGATTCCAAGTGTTCTCGTCAGCTCTAGGACTTGTTGCTCTAATTCAAGGTCGCGGAAACCATGACCAGTTGCAGCATCACCTTTTGTTGGCAGTGAATCCAAATACTTAGTACTAGCTAGCTTGGCAGTTTTAACGGTGTGTTCGGCGCTGGTTCCACCGATGACAATTGCCAAGTGATACGGCGGACAAGCAGCAGTTCCAATAGAGCGCAACTTTTCATCAAGCCAGGCCATAAAGGAGTTGGGATTGAGAATAGCTTTTGTCTCTTGATAGAGGAAAGACTTGTTAGCACTTCCGCCGCCTTTGGCGATAAATAAGAAGTTGTATTCATCGGCATGCTCACTGTCGGCATAGATTTCAATCTGGGCAGGCAGGTTATTGCCAGTGTTTTTCTCTTCCCAGGTTGTGACTGGTGCCAGCTGTGAATAGCGCAGGTTCAACTTGGTAAAGGCATCATAAATACCTTGAGAAATCGCTACTTCATCATTAGAAGTTGTTAATACGTGTTGGCCTTTTTTAGCCATGACAAGGGCGGTGCCAGTGTCTTGGCACATTGGCAAGATTCCACCGGCAGATATGTTGGCATTTTTTAAAAGATCGGTTGCAACAAAGCGATCATTAGGTGAGGCCTCTGGATCTTTGATGATATTTGCTAACTGCTGCAAATGATCAGGGCGCAGGTAATGTGAAATATCGTGGATGGCCTCCGCTGTTAGCTTTGAAAGGGCTTCAGGTGCTACTTCTAGAAACTGCTTATCACCTAGCTTCACAACCTTCACACCCTCTTTGCTGACAAGACGGTATTTCGTCTCATCTTTTCCAAGAGGGAGCAGTTGTGAGTAGGAAAAAGTAGGCGACATTGTTTTTTACTTCGCCGCCGGTTTTGCAGAATCTAACTTCTTCTTCGCGCCATCTAGCCATTCCTGACAGATCTTGGCTAGCTCTTCACCGCGCTCCCAGAGCTTGAGTGATTGCTCAAGTGTGGCACTGCCATCTTCAAGGGATTCAACAACTTCGGCTAACTCATCTCGGGCAGCTTCGTAAGAAATCTTCTTTTCACTCATGGGCTAAATCTACTCCTTTGTATTATTCGGCGTCACTGTGGCATTGGTCTCGCCCTTTGCAAGGCGCAAGCGCAATACATCGCCTGTTTTTAACTTCGTTGCATCACGGGCGATATCGCCGTTAGCTAATTGAACTACTGAGTAACCACGATCCAAGGTTGCCTGCGGTGATAGAGCTCGAACACGGGCCTTGATTTGTACTAACTCTTCTTTCGCAACTTTGACATGGCTGGCAAAAGAGCGATGGGCACGATCTTTAAGAGCTGAAATGATTTCGGCGCGAGAGGTGATGATTACGTGGGGATCTTTCATCACGGGGCGATCTTTAAAGGATTTTATGCAGGTAGATTCCATTTCAATACGAGCCAGCAATGTGCGGCGGGCTCTATCGGTGAGCTTTGAAATCATCTCTATTTCTTCTGCTACATCTGGCACTACGCGCTTTGCGGCATCGGTGGGAGTTGATGCTCGAAAATCTGCAACTAGATCAAGTAGCGGTGAATCCTTTTCATGTCCGATGGCGCTAACAATCGGAGTTAAACAGGATGCTGCAAGTCGCACCAATGACTCATCGCTAAAGGGCAGTAGATCTTCAAAGGAGCCGCCGCCTCTTGTAATGATGATTACTTCAACATCTTTATTGGCTTCAAGTTCGCGCAAAGCCTCTGATACTTCAGATACTGCTGCAGCGCCCTGCACGGTGACTTCACGGATTTCAAATTCAACGCTGGGCCAGCGGCGTTTAGCGTTTTCAACAACATCTTTTTCAGCATCGGTATTGCGACCGCAGATAAGACCAATCTTTTTTGGTAGAAGTGGCAAACTAACTTTTCGATCTGAATCAAAGAGACCTTGCGAGGCAAGCAGAGTTTTTAGCGCTTCAAGGCGGGCAAGTAATTCACCCACACCTACCTGGCGGATTTCTCGGGCAGATAAAGTAAGGGAGCCGTTTTTTGTATACCAAGATGGCTTTGCATACATCACTACTCGCGCATTAGCTGGCAGAGGTTGAATCGCTGCAATAACTGATTTGTGACACATCACCGATAAGGACATATCAACGCTGGGATCGCGCAGGCGAATAAAAGCCATCATGCCGCTGCGTTCATTGATCTCTGAGATTTCACCTTCTACCCAGATAGGGCCAAGGCGATCTACATATTCTTTTATTGCTTCAGTGACCACCCGCACAGGCGCGGGGGATTCACTTGAAGTTTCGAACATGTGCCCAGCCTAATAGACTCCCCTCATGGCTAAGAGAGTTCTACTTGCTGCGCCCCGCGGATATTGCGCAGGTGTTGACCGCGCTGTTATCACGGTCGAAAAAGCCTTGGCGCTCTATGGAGCACCTGTTTATGTCAGAAAACAGATTGTGCACAACGTCCACGTTGTTGCCAGTTTGGAATCAAAGGGCGCCATCTTTGTTGATGAAACTGATGAAGTTCCAGAGGGTAAGACTGTTGTTTTCTCAGCCCATGGTGTTGCACCACTGGTTCATCAACAGGCAGCTGCCAGATCATTAAAGACAATTGATGCAACATGTCCACTTGTAACTAAAGTGCATATGGAAGCAAAGCGCTTTGCTGCAGAAGATGCTGAAATCTTGCTCATCGGCCATCACGGTCATGAAGAAGTTGAGGGCACAGCAGGTGAAGCAATTGGTCAGGTGCGAATTGTTGATGGCTTAGATGGTGCTAGAAACGTAGAACCAACCCCAGGTAAAAAACTTGTCTGGCTATCACAAACCACGCTCAGCGTTGATGAAACTCTTGAAGCTGTGGCAATCTTGAAGCAACGCTTTCCAGAGATTCAAGATCCACCTAGTGATGATATTTGCTATGCCACGCAAAACCGCCAAGAAGCGATTAAAACTATCGCCCCACAAGCAGATCTTGTTATTGTTGTTGGATCTAAGAATTCTTCTAACTCCGTGCGCTTGGTTGAAGTAGCCCTAGAGTATGGTGCAAAAACATCGTATTTAGTTGATTATGCCGAGCAGATTCAGGATGAGTGGTTTAGCGGAGTTGAAACTATTGGATTAACAAGCGGTGCATCTGTTCCAGAGATCTTAGTTACTGATGTTTTAAAGACCCTGGCTGAGCATGGGTCTAGCGATGTTGAAACTATTACAGCAATGGAGGAATCATTGCTCTTTGCATTGCCACCAGAGCTTCGAAAAGATATGAAAGCTGCTGGGATTTAATTTCTACGGGCTTTAGAAGGCTTAGTTTTCGCCTTTGCATTTAAATAAACAAACCAGCCATAAGCAGCGCCAATGATTAAAAACGGTGCCACACTTGCAAGTGCTGCAATGAAATCAATACCAACGCGTGAAGGTCTAAAGCCATCGAAAATCAAAATCCAGAAAAGAGCGTTGGCTGCAAAAGCTAGCGGTGGAGTAACAACAGAGACATAGGTTGTTCCAGGGCGACCAAAGCGAAGTGCGCCATAGAAAGAAAGAAGAATCATTACCCCGGTAAGAATTCCAACGCCACTGCGCAGCCAGAGTTCAATAAAAGTAAAGAAACCAATAAAGACGCTCTGCAGCACGACGATGCCTTGTTTTTTAAGTCCAGGGCCCTGAATCGCCAACTTAGTTACGGTGCTCATTTACCTATCTCCATCTGTTATCTCTTCTGCATCAATAAAGTCATCATCGCCCAATTCATCGTTTTTTAGCTCACGAACAGATGCCGGTGCCTCTGGGTACGCAATAGCCAGCTTATCTTTATCGCCAGTAACACCCAAGTTATGGATGCGACGGGCTGGGCTAAGAACAGTTTTTTCAGCAGTTGGCACTAGATCTTCATAGGCTTTAGATGTTGATGAAATAGCTTTACCAACTGCCACAATCTTGGTGTGTAGGAGAGTGATGTTTTTCAAGAAGGTGCTGGCAACTTTTTGAATCTCATCAGCATTCTCAGCCAACTTATTGCGTGTGAAGATATAGCCAATGGTGCGAAGTAGCGCCATCATGGAAGTTGGTGTGGCAACAGTTACGCCCACTTTAAAAGCCTTTTCGAGAAGATTTGAATCAAGGCGAAGGGCCTCAGATAACAAAGTCTCAAAAGGAACAAAGAGAACGACGAAATCTGGAGAGCCTTGGGACTTGTGATAGCCGCGCTTTGCTAAGGCTTCGATGTGCTTGAGCAAATCTTTAGTGTGAGCCTGCAAGAGTTCATCTCTTTCGCCATTGTTAGCTGGATCAAAGGCTTCTAAGAAGCGATCAAAAGGAAACTTTGAATCGATAAAGATATGACTTCCACCAGGCATCTTCACAGTGATATCTGGAATACCTGATGAATCTGAATCAGTCGTTGATTTCTGGCGGAAATACTCGTGATCTTCGCGAAGGCCAGCACCTTGAAGTAATAGTTCAAGTTGTGCTTCACCAAACTTGCCGCGTGTTTGTGAGTTAGAAAGTGCGCCAGCAATCTTTTTTGTTTCATCAAAGATGGATTCAGAAGCACGGCGCATCTCAAGAATTGTTGTATTTAACTTTGCTTCAGCCTCTGTGCGAATGCGGTTTGCCTCATTGGCTTGGGTTGAGAGTTTTTCAACTGACTCTTTCATAGCAACGAGCTCTGCATTTAACTTAACGGTTGACTCTGTTTTGCTGCGCTCTGCTTCTAACTGAGATTTGTAATCATCAAGAAGTGCGCGATCTGCAACAGAGGATGCAGATTTAAGGCGTGCAACTAGATATCCAATAGCGGCACCGGCCATCAGGCCTATGAGAAGGGTTACTACGTATGCGGGCATGGGCCTATCGTGGCAGTTTGCACTGACAATCCCGCGTAGGCTCTACCCACTATGAGCCTGTCTATCGGAATCGTGGGTCTGCCAAATGTGGGTAAATCCACCCTTTTCAACGCATTGACCAAGAACAACGTTCTAGCAGCTAACTATCCCTTTGCAACCATTGAGCCCAACGTTGGAGTAGTTGGTGTGCCAGATAGCCGCTTGGCAAAGCTGGCAACTATCTATGGCTCACAAAAGATTCTGCCAGCTGCACTTTCATTTGTTGATATCGCAGGGATTGTTAAAGGCGCATCAGAAGGTGCGGGCCTTGGCAATAAGTTTTTAGCAAATATCCGTGAAACCGATGCGATCTGCCAAGTTATTCGAGTATTTAACGATAGCGATGTTGTTCACGTTGATGGCCGCATTGACCCAGCCAGTGATATTGAAACGATTAATACCGAGTTAGCGCTGGCCGACCTACAAACAATTGAAAAGGCAATCCCACGTCTTGAAAAAGAAGTACGCGTTGCAAAAGAGAAAGCCCCAGCGCTAGAGGCAGCAAAGGCTGCAAATGAATGGTTGCAATCTGGTCGCCCACTTTCACAAAGCTCTATTAGCCGAGAAGATCTAGCAGAGCTTCACCTACTTACCGCAAAGCCATTTCTCTATGTTTTTAACGTAGATGCTGCCGAGTTAAATGACGGAGAGCTTCGTAAGAAGCTACAAGAATTAGTTTCACCAGCAGAGGCAATCTTTTTAGATGCAAAGACTGAAGCAGAGTTATCTGAGCTAAGTGATGAAGATGCGTTAGAGCTTTTGCAATCAATAGGTTTAGAAGAACCTGGGCTTGCAACTTTGGCCCACGTTGGTTTTAGAACTCTAGGCTTGCAGACTTACTTAACTGCAGGACCAAAAGAGGTCCGTGCATGGACAATTCACAAAGGTGACACCGCACCAGTTGCTGCAGGTGTTATTCATACAGATTTTCAAAAAGGCTTTATTAAGGCTGAGATTGTTTCATTTGATGATTTGATGCAAGCCGGATCAGTTGCCGAAGCGCGCTCTAAAGGAAAAGTGCGCATGGAAGGCAAAGATTACGTAATGGCAGATGGAGATGTTGTTGAATTTAGGTTCAACGTCTAGCTTTATTGTGATTTAGGCGCCGGTGTAATACTTTCCGATTTCGCTAAGCGCCTTATCCAACATCTCAAGACCCAGCTTTGCATCTTCCACTGAAATATTGCATGGTGGGCACAAGTGAATGCGGTTGAAGTTATTAAATGGCATTAATCCATGCTTCTTACATGCAGCCACTAATTCATTCATTGCAGGACTTGATGCACCATATGGAGCTAGTGGCTCATGTGTTGTGCGATCAGAGACCATATCCACGCCCCAGAACACACCTGCGCCGCGGATATCGCCAATCACTTTGTGCTTCTTAGCTAACTCTTTTAAGCCAGGTCCAAGAACGGTTTCACCGATCATTGTGGCGTTTTCTAGCATTTTCTCTTCCTTCATGACATCGATAGTTGCAACCGCAGTAGCACATGCCAATGGGTGGCCCATGTATGTCAGGCCGCCAGGAAATACCTTTTCATCAAAGGTTTTTGAAATTGCATCACTTATTACTACGCCACCAAGTTGGACGTAACCAGAGGTAACACCCTTGGCAAAAGTAATCAGATCTGGAACTGCCGCACTGTGTTGATAAGCAAACCACTTACCTGTGCGACCAAAGCCAGACATGACTTCATCTGCAATCCATAGAATCTTGTATTTATCACACAACGCACGGATTCCTTCTAGATAACCCTTAGGTGGCATTAACACACCAGCAGTTCCTGGAACTGATTCAATCAAGATTGCAGCAATTGTTCCTGGACCTTCAAAGATAATTGTTTGTTCAAGATGCTCTAGCGCACGCTTGCACTCTTCTTCTTCAGTTGTTGCCCAGAAGTTAGTGCGATAGAGATATGGGCCAAAGAAGTGAACATGGCCAAAGGCAAACTCATTAGGAAATCTACGTGGGTCTCCAGTTGCATTAATAGCAGCACCTGTATTGCCGTGATAGGAACGATAAGTAGATAGCACCTTGTGCTTGTGGGTGTGTAGGCGGGCCATACGAATAGCGTTTTCAATCGCATCTGCGCCGCCATTAGTAAAGAAAACCTTTGCAAAGTGATCGCCAGCTAATTCAACAACGCGCTGTGCTGCTTCATTGCGGGCATCATTGGCATGTTGCGGTGCGATAGTTGTTAGAACTTGCGCTTGATCTTGAATAGCTTTGACAACTTTTGGATGTTGGTGGCCAATGTTTGTAAAAACTAGCTGTGATGAGAAATCTAAATAAACTTTGCCTGCATGGTCCCAAAACCTAGATCCTGAGCCACTTGCAATAGGCATAGGAGAAATAGCACCTTGGGCAGACCACGAGTGGAATACATATTTATGGTCAGCAGCACTTACGGCCTCTTGCTTTGCCGGATCGCTCTTTGGTGCACTCATGAAAGTTAGCCTTTTATCTAGTAGGTAGCGCCATCTTAACGCCTGAAGTAGATTGCACCTATGACTCAGATTACTCATTGGATCAACGGCGCCCTAGATACCAAGAAGCCAGAACGCACGGGAGATATCTATAACCCAGCAACTGGAAAAGTAACTGGGACTGTGGCCTTTGCAAATGCTGCCACCGTCGATTTAGCCGTATCTGCAGCAACAGCAGCTTTTGCCGAATGGCGCCATAGCTCACTGACTAAACGCACACAGGTCCTTTTTGCTTTTCGTGAGTTAGTTGCACAGAACAGAGAAAAGATTGCTGCTCTTATCACTGCAGAGCATGGAAAAGTCCTAAGTGATGCTGCAGGTGAAGTAACACGTGGTCTTGAAGTTGTTGAGTTTGCTTGTGGCATTCCACATCTACTCAAAGGTGGTTTTTCAGAGGAAGTTTCAACTGGCGTAGATGTCTATTCAATCCGCCAAGCACTTGGCCCCGTTGCAATCATCTCTCCCTTTAACTTTCCAGCGATGGTTCCAATGTGGTTCTTCCCAGTTGCCATAGCTTGTGGAAACACCGTGGTTGTTAAGCCTTCGGAGAAAGATCCATCAGCTGTGATGTTTTTGGCCCAGCTGTGGAAAGAGGCAGGGCTGCCAGATGGTGTTTTCAATGTTGTGCATGGAGATAAAGAAGTTGTAGATGCGCTTTTAATACACCCAGGAATCAAATCAATTTCATTTGTGGGATCAACTCCTATTGCGCGTTATGTGTATGAAACTGGAACTAAAGCTGGAAAGCGCGTTCAAGCGCTGGGTGGGGCTAAAAACCACATGATTGTTCTTCCAGATTGCGATCTAGAACTAGCAGCCGATGCTGCTATTAACGCAGGCTTTGGCTCTGCAGGAGAGCGTTGCATGGCAATCTCTGCAATCGTTGCCGTTGAACCTATTGGAAATGCATTGGTTGCACGTATTAAATCTCGTATGGCAAACATTGTTACGGGCGATGGCACAAAGGGTAGCGACATGGGCCCACTTGTCACAGCAGTTCACCGCGACAAAGTTGCTTCTTATATTGAGGCTGGAGCTAAAGAGGGTGCAACTGTTGTTGTTGATGGCCGCAATCTAAAAGTTGATGGCGATGGTTTCTTTCTTGGGCCAACTCTGCTCGATAACGTCACACCTAAAATGTCGGTCTATACTGATGAAATCTTTGGTCCGGTCTTGAGCATTATTCGCGTTAATACCTATGACGAGGCGTTGAATTTAGTTAACTCACATCAATATGGAAATGGCACAGCAATCTTCACCAATGATGGTGGAGCTGCACGTCGATTCCAGAATGAAGTTGAAGTAGGAATGGTGGGAATCAACGTTCCGATTCCTGTGCCAATGGCTTATTACTCATTTGGTGGATGGAAGAGTTCATTATTTGGTGATTCACATGCACATGGCACCGAAGGTGTTCATTTCTTTACACGCGGTAAAGTTGTTACAAGCCGCTGGTTAGATCCAAGCCATGGTGGAATTAACTTAGGTTTCCCACAAAACGACTAGAAATTGACGCCCAATTGCGCATCAATTAACCCTTATCAACGCTCTAAAGGTAAGATTGCCCCTGTGATGGCCGGTAACTTGGCCTCAAGCAATGTTTTGTTGATCAGTTGAAACCAAAGGTTTCCTTAGGAAAGTAGTTTTCGTGGCCAAAATTCAAGCACATCTTAAAGACCTGCCTGTTAAAAAGCGCGAAAACCTTCGCAACGTTGCCA
>SXYM01000028.1 GCA_005789205.1 Actinomycetota bacterium
GACGATCATCTGCGTCCATGATGCCGCTCGCCCATTTGCGTCCGAATATCTGTTTGACGAAGTGATCGATGCAGACAAGTTTTAACTTCGGGTTTGCATTACGCGCAGCTATTACACCTGGATAAGGAACAACGCCATCAAAAGATAAAACTTTTGCATCGGTTTCATCTACTAAGGCTAGAAGGCGATCGCGTAGGTATGCATCCCACTTTTCGCGAGACATCCATAAGCGATCTCGTCCAGGGATGTATTCGCATCGAATACCCATAAATGAAGGAATCTCTGCAATACCTCCAGCCATTGAAACAATAATGGGGTCAGCAACTGGCTTTAATGCCAGTGCAACCGCGCTTGCTCGTGCCAGGTGGCCCATTCCAACACCATTGCTCGTTGCAAGGATGATTGTTGGTTTAGACATTAGTTGCCCCACGAAGAGTGCAATGGGCGGCCTTCGGCATAACCAGCAGAAGATTGAATTCCAATAACTGCTCTTTCTGCAAACTCATCAAGATTTCGTGCACCTGCATAGGTGCAAGAAGAGCGCAGCCCAGCAATGATTTCATCAAGTAGATCTTCAACTCCTGGTCGTGCAGGATTTAAATACATACGTGAAGTTGAAATTCCTTCTTCAAAGAGTGCTTTACGAGCGCGCTCAAATGCATCTTCGCCAGAGGTTCGAGCAGCAACGGCTCGAGCAGATGCCATTCCAAATGATTCTTTGAATAAACGTCCGTTGACATCACTCTGTAAATCTCCAGGTGACTCATATGTGCCTGCAAACCAAGAACCAATCATTACTTGAGATGCACCTGCAGCTAAGGCAAGTGCAACATCTCGTGGATGGCGCACTCCACCATCTGCCCACACATGTGCACCTAACTTTTTCGCCTCCGTTGCACATTCCAAAACTGCCGAGAATTGAGGGCGACCAACGCCTGTCTGCATACGGGTTGTGCACATAGCTCCTGGCCCAACGCCCACCTTAATAATTGAAGCTCCAGCTGTAACTAGATCTCTGACACCATCCGCTGTAACAACGTTGCCAGCAACGATTGGAACAGAGAGCCCCAAAGATTTAATCGCTGTGAGGGCTTCGATCATCTTCTTCTGGTGTCCATGCGCCGTATCAACAACTAGAACATCTGCCCCTGATTCAACTAGGGCTGCAGCCTTTGCGGCGACATCTCCATTAATGCCAACAGCTGCAGCAATGCGCAGGTGGTTATTTGCATCTACGGCTGGTGAATAAAGGGTGCCGCGCAGCGCACCTGTACGAGTCATGATGCCTACCAAACCGCCATTGCTTGATACAACTGGAGCTAACTTATGGCGATGTTGGTTTAAGAACTCAAATGCTGCACGAGCATCAAGGTTATCTGAGATTGTAATAAGTTCTTTACTCATCACTTGATGGAGCTGTGTGAAGCGATCAACGCTCTTGCAATCTTCCTCTGTAACAATTCCTACAGGCTTTCCTCCATCAACAATGACAATTGCACCGTGAGCACGCTTGTATAAGAGAGAAACCGCATCTGCCACAGTCTGATGTGGGTTTAAAGTAATCGGTGTATCAAAGAATGTGTGGCGGCTTTTAACCCATTTAATGACGCTATCAACTACTGCATGTGGAATATCTTGTGGGATGACTGCAATGCCACCGCGTCTGGCAATTGTTTCTGCCATCCGACGACCAGAGATAGCGGTCATGTTTGCAACTACTAAAGGAATTGTTGTTCCCGAACCATCCGTTGAAGCTAAATCCACATCCATTCGGCTAGAGAGTTCTGAAGAACTGGGCACCATGAAGACATCGTCATAGGTGAGATCGTGGGTGGGATTATTTATGAAGCGCACGTAGCAGAACTATACTCATGTAGGATTTAGGGATGTCTAATCCACTTATTTCAGCACGTGGTTTGACCAAGAAATTCGGAGATTTCACCGCAGTTGATGCCGTGGACTTCGATGTCGCCAAGGGTGAGTCCTTTGGCTTACTTGGACCCAACGGTGCAGGTAAATCAACAATCATGCGTGTTCTTGCCGCAACATCTCAGCGCACAAGTGGAACTGTAGAAATCCTCGGTAAAGACCCTGAATTATTTGGACCTCTCGTACGTGCCCACCTCGGAGTTGTGCCCCAGCAAGATAATCTCGATGGTGAATTAACTGTGACTGAAAACCTTTATATTTATGGACGTTACTTTGGTTTGTCAAAGAAGTTCATTAGTAACAAGATTGAAGAGCTTCTTGAGTTCGCACAATTAGAAGAAAAGCGTGATGTCAAGGTTGAAGCGCTCAGTGGTGGAATGAAGCGCCGTTTAACAATTGCACGCGGGCTTGTGAGTGAACCAGATATTTTGTTATTAGATGAACCAACTACTGGGCTTGACCCACAAGCGCGCCATATTCTCTGGGATCGCCTATTTCGTCTGAAAGAACAAGGTGTAACCCTTGTTCTAACTACACACTTTATGGATGAGGCTGAACAGTTATGTGATCGCCTCGTTGTGATGGACAAAGGTTCAATCATGGCTGAAGGATCTCCAGCATCTTTGATTAAGCAGTATTCAAGCAAAGAGGTATTGGAAGTTCGATTTGGCAGTGATCGAAATAAAGAGGTTGCTCCGCAACTTGCAACAATGTGTGAGCGCATGGAGACTCTGCCGGATCGCATCTTGATGTACACAGAAGATGGTGAAAAACTCCTTGAGAAAATCACTCATGCAGGAATGCACGCAACTACTTCACTTGTTCGCCGAAGCTCACTTGAAGATGTCTTCTTGCGCCTCACTGGAAGAACTTTGATTGAATGAACGCGGGTATTGATGTTCCTACTATTGAACGTTTTGGGGCTTTATATATAGCTTCGGCACGTTTGAAATCGATGTCTAAGTGGCGCACCATCATCGCCGCTGTAGATATCGGAAATCCGCTGTTTTACTTAATCGCAGTGGGCATTGGTATTGGTGTCATGGTTGAACAAGGATCGGGCACAAGCGGTACAAACGGCATTAAATACATAGCCTTCATCGCACCTGCCCTATTGGCTAACACTGCCATTACGGGAATTATGGATGAAACAGTCTTTCCTACTATTGAGGGTTTTAAGTGGCGCAAACTTTTCTTCGCGCAAAACTCCACTCCAATAACTGGTCGACAAATTGCATTAGGTGTTTATCTAGCTGCGCTTTGTCGTGCACTCTTTTCAGTAATCGTTTACTACATTCTCTTACTTGCCTTTGATGTTGTTAACTTTGGAATCAGTATCTTGCTAGTACCTATTGCCGTGCTTGGTGGTGGCGCTTTTGGAGCGTTGATGTTGTTTGCAGCCGCAAAAATTGAAAAAGAAGATCAATTCTTCAACATCTTGGGTCGCTTGGTCATTATGCCGATGTTCTTGTTCTCTGGAACATTTTTTCCTTTGTCATCAATGCCAATTTATTTGCAGCCAATTGGATGGATTTCACCACTCTGGCATGCAACTGAGCTAGGCCGTGAGTCAGCTTTTAATTACGGAATCAGCACCACAATGGTTGTTGTTCACCTTGTTTTCCTGTTTACCTTGCTTGTAATTGGACTTGTCCTTGCTACTCGCCAATTTGAACGGCGGTTATCAAAGTGAGTAATGCTGTAGATATTGCAATGAGCCGCAAATCAACGGCTATGTACGCTGGTAGACCCCAAGTATTGCTAGAGCGTGGTTGGCTTGCATTTAGATCTACCAATTGGGTTCCAGTAGTCACAGGTTTTGTTGAGCCGGTTCTTTTCTTGTTAGCTTTTGGTTACGGAATGGGAAACCTTGTTGGAGATGTGACTACAGGAAGCAAAACTATTGATTACACCTTGTTCATCGCTCCAGGGTTGCTTGCAAATAGTGCAATGAATGGTGCGATTTATGACTCAACATGGAATGTTTTCTGGAAACTTAATGAATCCAAGTTGTATAAGACAATGCTTTCAACCCCGCTTGGGCCTCTTGACATCGCGCTAGGTGAAATCACATGGGCTTTAATTAGAGGCCTTGTGTACTCAATTGGCTTCCTAACTGTCGTAACTGCTCTTGGTTTAACGCCAAGCTTCTGGGCAATCTTGGCAATTCCTGCCGCATCACTTGTTGCATTTGGTTTTGCTTCATTTGGAATGGCGATCACCTCCTACTTTAAGACTTACCAACAGATGGGTTTCATTAACTTCGTCTTGCTTCCAATGACTTTGTTTTCAGGGTCTCTCTACCCAATCTCTGTTTATCCAGATTGGTTGGAAAAAATCATTATGGCTTTACCTCTATGGCATGGGATTGAACTAGTGCGCGCTTTTTGGTTTGGGGAAGTTAACTCTGGGGTTTTTGTGCATATTTCGTATTTTGTTGTAATGATTGCAATTGGACTTTTTGTAACGTCCCGCCGATTGCGTGCACTTTTCTTGCGCTAATGCCTTTTTAACTATTTTTCCCTTTTTTAACCTTTTTTAACTTTTTTCCCGCGTGACACACCCGGTTTTTTTAGGGGTTGCATTTAAAAAACGGCATGAGATACTTAAGCCTTAGTTCGAAAGGACTAAAAACCGAACCGGGAGAGTACTTCTCAAACGAGTTTCAAAAGCTGAAACCTTTGCCGTACAAGTTTTACCAATGCTTACACAAACTAATCACAGAGAAACTTACAGATTCGTTCCTTCAACATCTACTCCTGTTTCACCTGAGCGAGTAGCCGAACTCCTAAAAGCTGAATGGGAGTTATTCACCAAGCAGACTGGCAAGAGCGCTGAAGAAAGCCGACGCGCTCTTAAGTCTTTACCTCTAGGTGTGACCTCAAGCTTCCAGCACTGGGACCCATACCCAATCTCCATTGTGAGCGCTAAGGGAGCCTGGATGACTGATGTCGATGGTCGCCAGCTCCTAGATCTCTCCATGGGCTTTGGAGCCATGCTTGCAGGTCACCTCAACCCAATAATCGTTGAGGAAGTAAAGAAGGCGTTAGAAACTGGAACTCTCTTTGTTACTCCATCTCCTATTTCAACTGATGCTGCAGAGCGCATCTGTCGCCGTTTTGGTATCGACCAAGTTCGTTTCACTAACTCTGGAACTGAATCAACGATGTATGCCGTTCGTACAGCACGCGCTGCAACAGGTAAAAGTGCAGTAGTTAAAATTGAAGGCGGCTATCACGGTAGCTATGACCCATTTGTTGTCTCTAGCAAGCCGCCTATAGACAAGATTGGTGATCCTAATGATCCAATCCCTCACACACCTGATGGAATTGTTCCTGGTGAGATGCATGTTGTTCCTTATAACAATGCAGAAGCCCTAGAGCGAACATTCAAAAAATATGCTTCATCTATTGCTTGCTTCATTCTTGAACCAGTTCTAGAAAATATTGGAATTGTATTGCCGGATGAAGGTTACTTAGAACGAGTTCGCGAACTTTGCGATGAATACAACATTGTTTTAATCTTTGATGAAGTTAAAACAGGTTTAACTGCTGGACATCAAGGTGCTGCCCAGCGTTTAGGTGTTACTCCAGACTTAATTACCCTTGCTAAATCAATTGGCGGCGGACTTACTTTGGCAGCCTTTGGTGGCAAGAAGAAGTACATGGACTTTGTTACTAATGGAAAAATGGCCCACTTTGGAACATTTAACGGCAATCCTCTTGCAATGGCTGGTGTTCGCGCAGCTGATGTGATCTTCACGCATGACTCTCTAGTCCAAGCGGAAAAATTCAATCAGCAAGCACTTGAGCGAATCAATGCAATTATTGAGCAGTACCAACTGCCAGCACACACAGTTGGTTTTGGTGTGAAAGGTTGTATCACCTGGTCCACAGAGCCAGTTCGTAATTACCGTGATTACAAAGCCACAGATTTTGCTATAGCTGAACTTTCCTGGTTATGGTCACTTAACCGCGGAATTATTACGCCTCCGGGCTTAGATGAGCAGTGGTTAATCTCGCTAGCCCACGGACAGAAGGAAGTTGATATTTTGGTAGAGGATTTCGAATCCTTTGCTAAAGCTTTGCGTTCATAAAACTAAAGGGAAGAAGAAAATGACAACGGAGTCAGCTCTTCAAACCGCTCGGACACAGTTGCGCCGGGCTGTTGAATTACTACGACTTACCGAAAATGATTGGCAAACTCTTTCCACACCTCGTCGCATCCTTGAAGTAGCAGTTCCACTTCGCCGCGATAACGGAAACGTGGAGATGTATAAAGGTTTTCGCGTTCAATACTCAACAACACGTGGTCCATCAAAGGGCGGTGTTCGCTTTCACCCAGATATTGATATGGATGAAACCGTTGCTCTTGCCATGTTGATGACATGGAAATGCGCACTTACTAACTTGCCATATGGTGGAGCTAAAGGTGGCATTGCAGTTGATGCACATTCACTTTCTTTAGGTGAAAATGAACGCCTCACTCGCCGCTACACATCAGAGATCTTGCCCATCATTGGGCCAGAGCGCGATATTCCAGCACCTGATGTTGGAACTGATGAGCGCAACATGGCCTGGATGATGGACACATACTCAGTTAATGCAGGTTTTTCTGTTCCCGGAGTGGTTACAGGTAAACCAATTGTTTTAGGTGGCTCACTTGGTCGCACATCTGCAACTGGTGATGGTGTTGCAATCTCAACAATAGAGGCGCTGCGCGTTAAAGGAATTAATCAAAAAGGTGCAACTGTTGCTATTCAAGGCTTTGGGAAAGTGGGTTACTGGGCAGCAATCGCCCTTGAAAACCTAGGTCTTAAAGTTGTTGCGGTTAGTGATGTCAGTGGTGGTGTTACAGGATTCTCATCTGTTGCAGAGCTGTGGAAATACTTCCAAGCAAACGGCAATCTGAACATGCCTGGCACAGACAAAATCACACAGGAAGAGCTACTTCACTTAAATGTTGATGTTCTTATCCCTGCAGCCTTAGCTGACTCTGTCACTGAGAAAACTGCCAGTGGAATTAAAGCCAAGATCATTGTTGAAGGCGCTAACGCTCCAACAACTCCTGGTGGAGATCAGATTCTAAATGAGAACAAGGTGCTAGTTGTGCCAGATATTTTGGCTAACTCAGGCGGTGTAATAGTTTCTTACTTTGAATGGGTCCAGGATAAGCAGAACTACTTCTGGAGCGCTGATGAAGTCAAGCAAAACCTTAATGACATCATGATGAAATCATTTAAAGAAGTTGAGCATATGGCCAGTGACAAAAAGGTTTCTTGGCGAGAAGCAGCTCATATGATTGGCGTTGCACGTGTTGCTGAAGCCCATAGATTACGTGGTCTCTACCCGTAATAAATCCAGAGCTATTTCAACTCCAGCGACCATCTGTCTAATTGGCATGGTTGGTAGTGTTGGGAACTCTACGCGTTGTTCATCCATTA
>SXYM01000029.1 GCA_005789205.1 Actinomycetota bacterium
CCAGAAGATGGTCGTCGGCGCAATTGATCCAAAGCAGGTACTTCGTATTCTTGGACCACGTGCAAATCAAGTTCACTTGGTAAATGAAATTCAATCTGTTTATCGTTCACAGGGCGTAGGCATTCACGATAAGCACATCGAAGTAATCGTTCGCCAAATGCTAAAGCGCATCACTGTGCTTGAAGCAGGAGATGCCGATCTACTTCCAGGTGAGCTCGTTGAGCGCGGTCGCTTTGAAACTGAAAACCGTCGCGTAGTTACTACTGGTGGAAAGGCAGCCTCAGGTCGCCCAGAACTTATGGGTATCACTAAGGCATCACTTGCAACTGAATCATGGTTGTCAGCTGCTTCATTCCAGGAAACAACTCGTGTTCTAACCGATGCTGCGCTTTCAGAGAAGAGTGATCCATTGCTTGGCTTAAAGGAGAATGTCATCATCGGTAAGTTGATTCCAGCAGGTACTGGTCTTGCTCGTTACCGCAACATTCGTGTTGAGCCAACAGAGGAAGCCAAGGCCGCTGTTTATGCAGCTTATGATGAATATGACTTCACACCATTTGACCAACAGGGTTCAGGTGAGGCAGTACGCCTTGATGAGGTAGAAATCCCTCGTTAAAGAATAATTTAATGAAAAGGGCTCCCTTCGGGGAGCCTTTTTTATTACACTTTTATAATGAGCAACGATGAGAAATTCCATGTGCAGCGCCACTCTGATCGAGAAGTTCACGATCGCTTAAATATCAACGAACTACTTGATTCCCAATACGTCGCACACGTCGGCTTCATCGATCCAGACATCAACGCACCTTTTGTTGTACCCATGGGGTTTGCTAGAGATGCAAACCGAATTCTGATTCATGGTTCCACTGGCTCTCGTATCATGATGGCAATTGCTAAGGGAATAGATCTCTGTGTGACAGTCACTCAGCTCAATGCAATCGTCGTTGCCCGCTCGGCATTTAATTCTTCAATGAACTATGAATCAGTAATGATCTTTGGAAAAGCTCGAGTGCTAAAAGAAGATGAAAAGGATCTCGCCCTAGAGCGCATAACAACTAAGTTAGTTCCAGGTCTGTGGGAATACGGCCGCACAATGACTAAGAAAGAATCTGCGGCAACAATGATTGTGGAACTGAGCTTGGAAAAGATTTCAGCTAAGGCGCGAAGTGGTGATCCATCCGATGATGAAGAAGATCTAGACCTGCCTCTGTGGGCAGGAATCATTCCGCTGAGAACTGTTCAAGAGAGCGCAATTACTGCCAAAAATGCGGCAGGGATTGCCGTTCCGCCACATATTAAGTAGTTATTTGTGCAGGTTAGCCAATCGATCAAGGATTGGTGGGTGTGAATAATGCACCGCAACATAAACCGGGTGTGGGTTTAAGTTAGAGAGAGATTCACGGGAGAGCTTC
This sequence comes from Actinomycetota bacterium, assembly GCA_005789205.1. Taxonomy (GTDB): domain Bacteria; phylum Actinomycetota; class Actinomycetes; order Nanopelagicales; family Nanopelagicaceae; genus Planktophila. The sequence goes on from SXYM01000029.1 coordinate 1,413, forward strand.
TTAAGCGCGTTATACATATGCTCTCGAGCACCTGGATATGTGTCGATTGAATACTGATCTGCTTGATATTCATTGCGACGCGAGAATGAGTTATTAATCAAGCCCAGCAGCGTTGAAACAGGACTAAAGAGTAAGAAAAAGGCCAGCATTGATAAGTGGAAGCTTGGCACATCTGAGCCAAGGGCCTTAGAAAGATTTGGATTACCGAGCAGCCAACCCATAAGAGAGAAGATGATGAGGGTTTGCAGATTACTAAAAGCAAACATGGTGTAAACATGCTTGCGCTTGTAGTGACCAACTTCGTGAGCAAGCACAGCAACTGTTTCCTGGGTTGAAAGTTTTTCAATCAAGGTGTCATAGAGACCAATGATTTTAACTTTGCCCATTCCAGAGAAGAAGGCATTCAACTTAGTAGAGCGCTTAGACGCATCCATCTCGTAGAGCTTAGAGAGAGGAAAGCCCTGCTTCTGGCAATAATTTTCAACAGCAGTGCGCAGCTCACCTTCAGGCAACGGCTTTAACTTATTAAACATTGGCAAAAAGATGCGCGTGCCAAAGATAAACATGAATAGGGAGAAGGCTGCAAAGAGTGCCCATGCGATAATCCAGAACTGACTTTGTAGTTCTTGATAAATCCAGGCAACTGCATAGAGAAGAACTAGTCCAAGTGCTAATGAAATAAGCAGTTGCTTTATCGCATCTTGGAAAAATAGCTTCTTGGTTGATTTATTGAAACCAAATTTTTCTTCAATAACAAAAGTTGAGTAATAACTGGCAGGCAGATTTGCGACAGTTGCAATGAGGATCAAAATCCCTATAAAAACCACGGTAATGAGCAGGTTGTTGTTCAAACGATCGCGCAGCTGGGCATCGAGGGCAGAAAACCAACCCAAAATGATGGCGGCCAGGATTGCCACAGTACTAATGAGGGTAGTGAGCATTTCAAAGCGATATTTGGCAGTGCCATAGGCCATGGATTTGGCGTATTCCTCGGGGTTGAAGATCTCAGCGCCCTCAGCGCTGATGGGCTGGTTCTTTGAGCGCTCATTGAGGTAGTTGATGACCATCCCGGCGCTGAAATCAATTAGGACAAATAGGACAATTCCTAGGAGGAGTAGATCTGATGTGCTCATAGGCGTGATTATGGGGGATTTTCACTCGACACGCCCGGATGTGAAAAACCACGCCTTTGCCCAAAATCTAGGGGATTAAAGGAGTAAAAGGGCGATTTGCCTCGCATGAGCCCGCTGGGTTACCCTTCGCGTCTGCTCTTTTGTAGAGCTCTGTTGCTTGTGCTGTGAATAAGTTGAAAAACTTTTTACATCATCTATGCGAAGTGGGTACAACACACCCGACCGCGTGGGTCGGCAATTGAGCGTGAATAAAGATCAGTAACGAAGTTACGAATGGAGATGAAGTGCCAACAATTCAACAGCTAGTTCGTCGTGGTCGCGCAGAAAAGATCACGAAGACAAGCACACCTGCACTTAAGGGTTCACCACAACGACGCGGAGTTTGCACACGCGTTTATACAACAACCCCTAAGAAACCAAACTCTGCACTTCGCAAAGTTGCACGTGTTCGCCTTACTAGTGGCATGGAAGTCACTGCATACATTCCTGGTGAAGGTCATAACTTACAAGAGCACTCCATTGTTCTTGTTCGTGGTGGCCGTGTAAAAGATCTACCAGGTGTTCGTTACAAGATCATTCGCGGATCTCTAGATACACAAGGTGTTAAGAACCGTAAGCAATCACGTTCTCGTTACGGTACTAAGAGAGAGAAGAAGGCTAGCTAATGCCACGTAAAGGTCCGGTAGTTAAGTCTCCAGTTGTTTCAGACCCTGTTTACAACTCACCAATTGTTACTGCGCTTATTAACCGCGTATTACTTCACGGCAAGCGTTCAACAGCTGAATCAATTGTTTACGATGCACTTGAAGGTTGCCGCAAGAAGACTGAAGTAGATCCACTTATTACTTTGAAGCGCGCACTAGATAACATCAAGCCAGCTGTTGAAGTACGTTCACGCCGCGTTGGTGGAGCTACATACCAGGTGCCTGTTGAAGTTAAAGCAGGCCGTTCTACAACTTTGGCACTTCGCTGGTTAATCGACTACTCACGCTCACGTCGTGAAAAGTCAATGGCAGAGCGCCTAACTAATGAATTAATCGATGCAAGCAATGGCCTTGGTGCTGCTGTAAAGCGTCGCGAAGACACTCACAAGATGGCTGAAGCTAACAAGGCTTTTGCCCATTACCGCTGGTAATCACTAACTAACCCGAAGAATTTAGAAACGACGAGAAGAGGAATATAAGTGTCAGCAGTAGAGAACATCGATCTAGCTACGGTTCGCAATATCGGAATCATGGCTCACATCGACGCGGGCAAAACCACTACTACTGAGCGCATCCTTTTCTACACAGGTATTTCTTACAAGATTGTTGAAGTGCACGAAGCTGCGACTGGAACTGCTGCACCGTGTTCTGCACACGGGCCTGCAGGTCGCTGTTCACCATCGGCTCGGGGGCATCGATGTCGACGAGAGCGGCCAGCGACTCACTGACCTTGTCGATGAGCACGTTGCGCGCCTGG
>SXYM01000030.1 GCA_005789205.1 Actinomycetota bacterium
AACAGGCCAATGGCGAGTTCATCGATGAATTAGTGCGCACCAAGAAAGCCAATGTCGTTTATCATGTTGTCTCTTTCCTCGGCACTGAATCTGTTGCCGCTGCTAATGCTGCTTATTGCGCAGCTGATGAAGGTCGTTATCTAGATTTCCATAAGGCTATGTATTTAGTTCAGCCTGTACTTGAAAATTCAGGATTCTTCTCAACAGAAAACCTAATAAAGATTGGTAGTTACGCGGGTCTTAAAACACAGAGCTTTAGTGATTGCGTGACCAAGGGTTCTAAACTGGATAAGGTAAAAGCTGCCTATGAATCTATGGCCAAATACAACGTTCAAGGAACTCCAACCGTGTTCTTTAATGGCAAAAAGTGGGAGCGTCAGAACAATGCATTCCTTCCAAGTGAGTTCGCAGCTGCGTTCGAAGCAAGCTAAGCCTTGATTCGCTCAATTCCATCACCAACAGTTTCATCGTTGGAGTTGGGCCCCCTAACTTTTCATCTCTACGCCTTATGCATAATTGCTGGAATCGCAATTGCTATTTGGTTAGGAGATAAACGCTTTCGCATTCGCGCGCCAGAGGCTAAGTCTGTAGTTTCAGAAGTTGCAATCACAGCTGTTCCTGCTGGAATTATTGGTGGGCGTATTTATCACGTGATCACTTCTCCTAATGCTTACTTTGGTTCTGGAGGAAACCCAGTTGATGCTCTCAAAATCTGGGAGGGTGGCTTGGGTATATGGGGCGCAATCTCTCTTGGTGCTGTGGGAGCTTGGCTTCGATATCGCCAATTAGCTAAGCGAATGGAGTTGCCAAATTTTGCACAATTTTTGGATGCGCTGGCACCAGGGATTTTGTTTGCACAAGCTATTGGCAGATTTGGAAATTGGTTTAATATCGAATTATTTGGCAAACCATTAAATGCGCCTTGGGCTCTAGAAGTCCCCGTGCAATATCGACCATCAGGCTATGCAGCATTTGAAACATTTCACCCGACTTTTCTCTATGAGGCTTTGTGGTGTACTGCTTTAGCTTTTGCACTGATTAAATTTGGTAATCACCTTGCACCCGGCCAAGTCTTCTCCATATATGTAATGGTGTATTCAATAGGACGCTTGGCAATTGAATCGATTCGAATTGATTCTGCTAACACAATTGCTGGATTTCGGGTCAATATTTGGGTCAGCGTGCTGGTTGCATTAGCTGGGGCGTTGACACTTCGCGCACAATCACGTACAGGGCAATAACTTTCAGGTAGGCTCAGACCCATGGCACTAGAAGATGTATATCAGCGCAATCTTCACCACCGCACGCATCGTGCTGGCTGGTTGCGCGCTGCAGTTCTTGGTGCAAACGATGGATTAGTATCTACAGCATCCTTAATGATTGGTGTTGCAGCCGCTGGTAAAACAGATTTTTTGCTAATTGCTGGTTTAGCTGGAATTTCGGCCGGTGCAATGTCTATGGCTGTTGGTGAATATGTATCAGTGCGATCTCAAAATGATGTTGAAGAATCAGACCGTCAATTAGAAATTGAACACCTTGCTACTGATCCAGAGGGTGAACTTGTTGAACTACAACACATTTATATTGAGCGTGGTCTTTCACCTGAACTTGCTTTAACGGTTGCACAAGAGATGCATAAAAAAGATCCACTTGCTGCGCACTTGCGTGATGAGTTGGGTCAACATCCTCACACCAAGGCGCGACCTGTTCAGGCAGCAATAGCTTCGGCATTGAGTTTTACAGCAGGAGGCTTTATCCCATTTCTTGGTGCATTTGCACCAACCCTTGGCGCTAAGGCCTGGAGCATTGTCGCCTTCACGGTGTTGGGCTTAGTTATCACGGGCATTCTTAGTGCCAGAACCGCAGGCTCAAGAGTATTGGTACCAACCCTTCGAGTGATTATTGGAGGATGCCTGGGCATGCTCATTACCGCCGGTATTGGAGGGATTGCCCATATCTCTGGGATTTAACTGCTCTAGAAATCTGCTCAGTTGTTGATACTCTTTACCAGCACTACAGGGCCAAGGTTGTCCCGCACATCGTTTTCGACAACAGGAGCTCTGACACCGTGGCTTTGCCTTCCAATTATCCGCATGCACAAGGTCTCTATGACCCTGCGCAAGAACATGATGCCTGCGGTGTGGCAATGGTGGCAACGCTTAATAAAGTAGCAACACATGAAATTGTTGAAAAAGCACTCACCGCTCTTCGCAACTTAGAACATCGCGGTGCATCTGGAGCAGAACCAGATAGCGGTGATGGTGCAGGAATCCTTATCCGTATCCCAGATAAATTTTATCAGGATGTCACTACTTTTGATTTACCAGCAGCTGGCTCCTATGCATCAGGTATTGCATTTGTTGAGCAGGGTGTCGATGTTAAAGTTGCAATAGAAAAGATTGCGACAGAAGAAGGGTTAAAGATATTAGGTTGGCGCGAGCTACCTATTGATCCGAGCTCTCTTGGTAAAACTGCGCTTTCTGTCATGCCTAATTTTCAGCAAATCTTTATTGCAGGTGTTAACGGGGAATCTGGTTTAGTTCTAGATCGAATGGCTTTCTGTTTGCGCAAGCGAGCCGAACATGGCTTAAAAGTCTATTTCCCGTCACTCTCGTCCCAAACAATTGTTTATAAAGGAATGCTCACAACTGGACAGTTAGAAGAGTTTTTCCCTGATCTCTCTGATGAGCGTGTTATCTCACCGCTAGCACTCGTGCATTCACGTTTTTCAACAAATACTTTTCCGTCATGGCCACTCGCACACCCGTACCGCTTTATAGCTCACAATGGTGAAATAAACACGGTAAAGGGAAACCGAAACTGGATGCGTGCTCGTGAGTCTCTACTTGAAAGTGATTTGATTCCAGGAGATCTCAAGCGTTTGTTCCCAATCGTTGAAATGTCAGGCAGTGATTCGGCTTCTTTTGATGAAGTTCTAGAACTTCTCTATCTGGGTGGCCGTTCTTTGCCACATGCAGTCTTAATGATGATTCCTGAAGCGTGGGAAAATCATGAAGCGATGCCACAAAATCGCCGTGATTTCTATGCATTCCATGCATCACTGATGGAGCCATGGGATGGACCTGCATGTGTGACATTTACTGATGGACATCAAGTTGGCGCGGTACTTGATCGAAATGGTTTGCGTCCTTCTCGTTTTTGGGTAACTAAAGATGGGCTTGTAGTACTTGCATCTGAAGTTGGTGTTCTCGATATTCCTGCAGAGAATATTGCACGTAAGGGTCGTCTGCAGCCTGGAAAGATGTTCTTAGTAGATATCGAAGCTGGAAGAATTATTGAAGATGCTGAAATTAAAGATGAATTAGCAAATTCTGCCCCATATGGGGATTGGATTCATGCAGGAATGGTTAAGTTAAGTGACCTTCCGTCCCGCGAACACATTATTTATCCACACTCTTCCGTTCTGCGCCGCCAACGTGCATTTGGTTATACAGAGGAAGAAGTTCGCATTCTCATTACCCCGATGGCAAAGAATGGAATAGAAGCTCTCGGATCAATGGGCACAGATACTCCTATTGCAGCTCTTTCGGATAAGCCACGATTAATCTTTGATTACTTCTCTCAGCTTTTCGCACAGGTTACTAATCCACCGCTCGATGCGATTCGTGAAGAATTAGTTACAAGCCTTGGGACCTCAATGGGCCCAGAACACAATTTGTTAGATCCTGGTCCGAGTAGTTGTCGCCAAATTTCATTGGCATTTCCGGTTATAGATAATGACGAGTTAGCAAAGATTATTCACGTTAATGCTGATGGAGATTACCCAGGCTTAGCTACACATGTAATTCGTGGTTTGTTCTTTGTTGCAGATGGTGGCGATTCACTTCGTGAGCGTTTGGAAGAAATTAAGGCAGAAGTCTCACAGGCAATTGCTGATGGGGCACGCATCATTGTTCTCTCTGATCGCGATGCAGATGCTGAAGAAGCTCCTATCCCATCCCTTCTTTTAACTTCGGCTGTTCATCATCATTTAATTCGAGAGAAGACTCGCACCAAGGTTGGGCTTGTTATTGAAGCTGGCGATGTGCGCGAAGTGCACCACGTTGCTCTACTGATTGGTTATGGCGCGGCGGCAGTTAATCCCTACTTAGCAATGGAGACAGCTGAAGATTTGGTTCTACAGGGAGTGATCACAGGTAGTACACCTGAGAAGGCTGTTCGCAACTTAATTAAGTCTTTAGGTAAAGGTGTTCTTAAAGTTATGTCAAAGATGGGCATTAGTACCATAGCTTCATACACCGGAGCCCAAGTTTTTGAAGCAATTGGCTTGAGCCAAGAGTTAGTAGATGAGTATTTTGTTGGAACAACTTCTCGCCTTGGCGGAGTCAACTTAGATGTCATTGCCCAAGAAACAATTGCGCGTCACCACATTGCATATCCTCCAGGGGGAGCTATACCTGGAACTAAGCGTTTGCTTATTGGCGGAGAATACCAATGGCGTCGCGAAGGTGAACCACATTTGTTTGATCCAGAGACAGTCTTTACTTTGCAGCACTCAACTCGTAATAAGCGCTATGACGTCTTTAAGCGCTATACCGACCGAGTCAATGATCAGAGCACGCGCTTAATGACTCTGCGCGGACTTTTTGGTTTCAAAGAAGGCATGCGTCCTGCGATTTCAATTGATGAAGTGGAGCCAGCATCTGAAATTATTAAGCGCTTCTCAACTGGAGCGATGTCATATGGCTCTGTTTCACAAGAGGTGCATGAGACTTTAGCGATTGCAATGAACCGCCTTGGTGGTAAATCAAATACAGGTGAAGGCGGGGAAGATCCAGAGCGTTACATCAAGATGGTTAATGGAGATTCAAAGCGCTCTGCCATAAAGCAAGTTGCATCAGGTCGCTTTGGAGTTACAAGTGATTACTTAGTTAATTCAGATGACATTCAGATCAAGATTGCACAAGGTGCTAAACCTGGTGAAGGTGGACAACTTCCAGGTAATAAGGTCTATCCATGGGTAGCAAAGGTTCGCTATTCAACCCCTGGCGTTGGCCTAATTTCACCACCTCCACACCACGATATTTATTCCATTGAAGATCTAGCACAGCTCATTCATGATCTAAAGAACGCCAATAAGAATGCACGTGTTCACGTCAAACTTGTGGCAGAAGTTGGCGTAGGAACTGTTGCTGCGGGGGTTAGCAAGGCACATGCCGATGTTGTTCTTATCTCCGGCCATGACGGTGGAACTGGTGCTTCACCACTCACATCACTTAAGCATGCAGGTGCTCCATGGGAACTTGGTTTGGCAGAGACTCAACAGACTCTTTTGCTCAATAATCTACGTGATCGCATCGTTGTTCAAACTGATGGTCAACTAAAAACTGGTCGCGATGTTGTTATCGCAGCACTGCTTGGTGCTGAAGAGTTTGGTTTTGCTACAGCACCACTAGTTGTTTCCGGTTGCATCATGATGCGAGTGTGCCATCTGGATACATGCCCCGTTGGTGTTGCTACACAGAACCCCGAACTGCGTAAGCGCTTCACAGGCAAGCCTGAATTCGTTGAGACTTTCTTTGAATATATCGCCGAAGAAGTCAGGGAAATTCTTGCAAGTCTTGGCTTTAAGACTCTACTTGAAGCAGTTGGCCATGTTGAGTATTTGGATACCAAGCGTGCAGTTGATCACTGGAAAGCAAGTGGACTTGATCTTTCCCCATTGCTCACACGTCCTGATGTAGTCAGCCCGCTTCACAACACGTCAAAGCAAGACCATGGCCTAGATGTAGCACTTGATAATCAATTGATTTCTCTTTCAAAGCCTGCGCTAACAAAAAAGGAGTTAGTGCGCATTGATCTTCCTGTTCGAAATGTTAATAGAACCATTGGAACAATGCTGGGCGCTGAAATCACACGCAATCATGGGGGAGCAGGACTACCTGATGACACAATCGATGTGACTTTGCATGGCTCAGCTGGTCAATCACTGGGTGCATTTATTCCACGTGGTTTAACAATTCGTCTCTATGGTGATTCAAATGACTATGTGGGTAAGGGAATTTCAGGTGGTCGCATTATTGTTCGACCTGATGAGAAATCTTCATTTAATTCAAATGAAAATGTGATTGCTGGAAATGTTATTGGTTATGGTGCTACTTCTGGTCAGATTATGATTCGCGGTATTGTTGGTGAGCGCTTCTGTGTTAGAAACTCAGGTGCCACAGCAATAGTTGAAGGCATTGGTGATCATGGTTGTGAATACATGACTGGTGGAGCTGTAGTTGTTCTTGGTCGCACGGGTCGTAATTTTGCAGCTGGCATGTCAGGTGGACGAGCTTTTGTGCTTGATTTAGATCCTGCAAATGTGAATGCGGAGATGGTTGATATCTTGGCAGTTCCTGAAGATCAAAAAGAGTTTCTTCGCGCACTTATCTCTGACTTTGCACAAGAGACGGGCTCGATTGTCGCAAGTGAATTAATCAAGGATTGGGATAGTGCTATTAAGCGAATCTCACTTGTGATGCCACGCGATTACGCACGAGTGCTTGAAGCTATGGCCCGTGCAACTCGTGAGGGTTTACCTGTAGATGCTTTGGTAATGGAGGTTGCTGCAAATGGCTGATCCAAAAGGCTTTATGACAACTGAGCGCCAGACTCCAACACGACGTCCAGTTGATGTTCGCATTCAAGATTGGCGCGAAGTCTATGAACCACAAAGCTTTGAACACTTACAAAAGCAAGCTGGCCGTTGCATGGATTGCGGAATTCCTTTCTGTCATTCAGGGTGCCCACTCGGAAATCTGATTCCTGAATGGAATGATTTGATTTGGCGCGGGGATAAGTCCGAGGCTATTAACCGTTTGCATGCCACTAATAACTTTCCTGAATTCACTGGCCGTTTGTGCCCAGCACCATGTGAGACTGCATGTGTCGTTGCGATCAATCGTGATGCTGTGACAATAAAGCAAGTAGAGCTGCGAACTATTGAAGAAGCATTTGATGCAGGTGATGTAAAACCTTTGCCTCCAGATCGTATTTCCGGCAAAACTATTGCAGTAATTGGCTCTGGGCCTGCAGGTTTGGCAGCAGCTCAGCAGCTCACACGTGCAGGCCATACTGTTGCTGTCTATGAGCGAGCAGACAAAATTGGTGGACTGCTTCGCTATGGAATTCCAGAGTTTAAAATGGAAAAACATATTCTCGATCGCCGTTTGGCTCAGATGGAAAAAGAGGGAACGCGTTTTCGTGCCGGCGTAGATGTTGGAGTGGAATTAACTGGCGCTGATCTACGTAAAAAATACGATGCAATTGTTCTTGCAGTCGGCGCCACTAAATGGCGCGACTTGCCAATTCCAGGCCGTGAATTCAAAGGCGTATACCAAGCGATGGAGTTTTTACCTTGGGGTAACAAGCAAGCTCTAGGTGAAGTAGAAGTTCCTGAAATTAACGTTGCGGGAAAGCACGTAGTGATTCTCGGTGGTGGTGATACAGGTGCAGATTGCCTTGGAACATCTATTCGTCAAGGTGCTGCAAGTATTACTCAACTAGAAATTATGCCTCGTCCAAGTGATGAACGACCAGCTTCACAGCCTTGGCCAACGTATCCAATGATTTATCGAGTATCAAGTGCACATGAAGAATCAGATAACCGTATGTTCTCAGTAAGTACGGAAGAGTTCTTAGGAGATGCTGATGGCAATCTACGAGCTATCTGCATCGTTGAGACAAAGTTTGAAAATGGAAAATTTGAACCAGTTGCTGGAACTGCCAAAGAGATTCCTGCAGATTTTGTATTCCTAGCATTGGGATTCACTGGCCCTGAGCAATCTGATCTCATTTCACAGTTAGAAGTTAAGTTAGATGATCGTGGCAATATTGCTCGCAATGCAGATTTTGAAACGAGTGAAGAAGGTATTTTCGTTGCAGGAGATGCAGGGCGTGGGCAATCATTAATAGTTTGGGCGATTGCTGAAGGTAGAAGTGCAGCAGCAGCCGTTGATAGATATCTCACTGGGGAGACTCAGCTTCCGTCACCGATAGAACCAACAACCCGCCAACTAATGGTTTAAGGTAGGAATATGCGTAGAGCAAAGATTGTGTGCACAATGGGTCCAGCAGTTGAATCTCCTGAAAAAGTTAAGGAGCTCATTGATGCTGGAATGAATATGGCACGGTTGAATCTTTCCCATGGTTCATATGAAGAGCACCAAGAACGCCTAGATTCCGTACGCAACGCCGCAAAAGCTGCTGGTCGCCCTGTTGCCATTCTTGTCGATCTGCAAGGTCCAAAAATTCGCCTTGCTCGCTTTAAGGCAGGTCCACATGATTTAGCCCGTGGTGAGATTTTTACGATCACAACTGATGAAGTTGAAGGAACTAAAGAGCGCGTTGGTACCACTTACAAAGGTTTACCTGGAGATTGCAAAGCCGGAGATCGTATTCTCATCGATGATGGAAAAGTAACTGTTGAAGTTGTTGAGGTTAAGGGTAATGATGTTATTACTAAGGTTATTGAACCTGGAGCGGTGAGTAACAGTAAGGGAATTAACTTGCCAGGTGTTGCAGTCTCAGTTCCTGCGCTATCTGAAAAAGACATTGATGATCTTCGTTGGGGTTTGCGAGCAGGAGCTGATTTCATCGCGCTCTCATTTGTCAGAAGCGCAGAAGATATAAAAGATGTTCATAAGATTATGGATGAAGAAGGAATTCGCATTCCTGTAATTGCAAAGATTGAAAAACCGCAGGCCGTTGAAAATCTAGCTGGAATCGTTGATGCCTTTGATGGCATAATGGTTGCGCGCGGTGATCTTGGTGTGGAACTTCCTATTGAAGATGTTCCATTGGTGCAAAAGCAGTGTATTGAATTAGCCCGAGATATGGCTAAGCCAGTAATTGTTGCAACGCAAATGCTTGATTCTATGATTACTAATTCACGCCCAACTCGCGCGGAGGCAACAGATTGTGCAAACGCTGTTCTAGATGGCGCTGATGCCTTGATGCTTTCAGGTGAGACAAGTGTTGGAGAGTTTGCTATCGAAGCTGTCCAAACAATGGCACGTATCATTCAAAAGACTGAAGAAGGCGGCCTTGATCGTATTCGTCCAATAAAGACTGCCCCTCGTACTAAAGGCGGGGCAATAACAAAGGCAGCCACTGAAGTCGGCGCTATTGTTGGAGCAAAGTATTTAGTAGCCTTTACACAAAGCGGAGATTCAGCGCGACGCATGTCGCGCTTGCGTTCACCGATTCCAATTCTTGCTATGACTCCAGAGGTTGGAACATATAACCGCCTTGCGCTTACTTGGGGCGTTGAATCAATGCTCACTCCAGTTGTCGGTGCTACAGATGAAATGGTGAAATTGGTTGATACGGTCATTATTGATTCTGGTCGGGCTCAATTAGGTGATCAAGTGATGATTGTTGCTGGTTCACCTCCTGGTATTCCAGGTTCAACGAATGCGATGCGCGTTCACCGCGTGGGAGATGCTGTTGGTGGGGTAGCTGCGGCTTACCGCTAAGATTGGCACCGTTCGGATATCACTTAACGCCTCGGTACTCCAACGGTAGAGAGGGCAGTCTCAAACACTGCACAGTGTCGGTTCAAATCCGACTCGGGGCACATGACACAGAAGGTCCGCATCCTCGTAGCCGAAGATGAAGCGCTCATACGTATGGACCTTGTTGAGATGTTACAAGGTGCAGGTTATGAGGTTGTAGCAGAGGCAACAAATGGACAAGAAGCAATTGATTTAGCAAGTGAACATAAACCAGATTTAGCAATTCTTGATGTGAAGATGCCGGTACTCGATGGGATTTCTGCAGCTGAAAAAATCATTGATCTTGCACCCGTGTTGATGCTGACTGCTTTTTCTCAAAAAGAATTAGTTGATAGAGCCCGTGATGCTGGAGTGATGGCATATGTTGTAAAGCCATTTACGATTGGTGATTTGATTCCAGCAATTGAAATTGCAATTAGTCGTCACACGCAAATGCGAACACTTGCTGCAGAAGTTGCAGATTTACATGATCGACTAGAGACACGAAAGATTATTGATCGCGCAAAAGGTATTTTGATGAAGGCGCTTAATCTTTCAGAGCCAGAAGCTTTTTCTTGGATTCAAAAAGCAGCGATGGACCGTCGATTAACGATGAAACAGGTCGCCGAGGCCGTCATTAGCCCGCAGGCCGTACCCGAGAGCTGATCTGGCAAGTTCGGGGCAAAACGTTACATAAATGAAACCCAATATGGGCTCTTCATGCTCAATCGGGCTTGTTAAACCCTCATCCCAGCCATTACCCTAACCACCTCCCTGTCCCGGGACACAAGAACAGGAAAGGCACTAAATGAACAAGAAGATCAAGGGTTCACTTGCCGTTGTTACTGCTGCAGCCGTTGCTTTTGGCTTGTCTTCAGTACCAGCTGCTAGTGCAGCCGTTAAGACTTACACAATCGGATACCAAGGCCCACTTTCAGGTGGAGAAGCCTCAACAGGTATCGATGAGCAAAACGCAGTGAAGTATGCAATCAAACTATTCGAAGCAAAGAACAAGAACATTAAGATTAAGCTTGTTTCAATCGATGACCAGGGAGACCCAGCAGTAGCTGGAACAGTTGCTCCGGGTGTTGCTTCAAATAAGAGCGTTCTTGGCGTTGTAGGACCTGCTTACTCAGGTGCAACAATTGCTTCACTTCCATATTACAAGTCAGTAAACATGGCGTTGATCTCACCATCAGCAACACGCGTGTCACTAACTGACCCAACATCTCCTGACTTTGGTGGACCAATTTTCCACCGCGTCGTAGGTAAAGATGACCTTCAGGGCCCAGCTTTGGCTAAGTACGCAACAGCAGGCGTGAAGGATGCAAAGGTTTTCGTTTTCGATGACCAATCAGCATACGCAGTACCTCTTCGTGGCTACGTAGAAGGTGGCTTGAAGAAGGTTGCTGGTGCAACACTTGTGGGTGGAGACTCAGTTCCAAACACAACAACAGACTTCAGCCCAACAATTGCAAAGATCAAGACATCTGGTGCAACTGTTGTTATCTACACTGGTTACTACAGCCAAGCTGCTGTCTTCATCAAGCAGCTTCGTGACTCAGGTTCAAAGGCAGTATTTGCTGGCGGCGACGGAGTGTTCAACCAGGAGTTCCCAAAGCTTGCAGGAGCTGCAGCTGAAGGTTCAAAGGTAACTGGCGTTGGTGGTCTCGCTGGAATCAGCGCAAAGCTAGAAGCTGACTTCAAGAAGCAGATGGGCGTTTCATCAGGTGTTTACTCAGTTGAGTCATTTGATGCTGCAAACATCTTGCTAGCTGGAATCAAGGCTGGAAAGACAACACGCTCATCAATGCTTGCTTATGTGAAGGCATACAATGGCAAGAGCATCTCTGGAAACACAATTAAGTTCAATGCAAATGGCGACATTTCATACGGACTATTTGCTGGTTTCACAACAAAGAACGGTGTACTAGTTAACACAGGTATCGTTAAGTAATTAACTAGGACAAACGCTTAACAAGTCGGTGGGTGTTTTGGATAACTCTTAAAAAGAGCCCAAAACACCCACCACTTGTGTAACTTCTACCTTTATACTCGCGCAGAGGCATTAGCGAAGGAGAACAATGTTTGCAGTACTAATTGATCAGTTCTGGTCGCTGACAATCGCAGGAGTCGCCCTTGGTTTTATCTACGTTTTGATCTCCCTCGGCTACACCATGGTTTATGGAGTGCTACGCATGATTAACTTTGCGAACTCCGAAATCTTTATGTGGGGAACTTTCGGAACTGTAATCACCTCGCGCGATATTTTTAACTACACACAAACATCAGAACCAGCAACGGGTGGAAAGCTTGCCTTGGTATTGGTTTCAAGTTTGTTAATGTCGATGTTAGTAGCTGGACTTACTGCAATCTTTGTAGAATTGGTCGCTTATCGTCGCCTTCGCATGAAAGGCACAAACCGACTGGCTACACTAATTTCTGCAATTGGTATCTCAATTGCACTTCAAGAAGTAATGCGTCTTTTAACTGATTCACGACCAGTGGGATCTCCACGCATTCTTGAAAAGATTATCTTGACTGAAGTTTGGGGCGCAAACATTCGTCTCGACACAGTAATCACAATTATTGCAGCAGCTTTAATCTTCTTTGTCTTAGAGCGATTCATTAAGCTCTCACGCATGGGTAAGGCAATTCGAGCTGTTTCAATGAATGAGGATGCAGCAAAGCTGATGGGTGTAAACCTCAATCGTGTTATCACCACAACATTTCTTGTTGGTGGACTAGCAACTGGTGCAGCTGGCTTCTTCTACATCACAGTATTTGAATACACTAAATTTAATATTGGTTTCACAATGGGTATGGCTGCATTTACTGCAGCTGTTCTCGGTGGAATTGGAAATATTCGGGGCGCTTTCTATGGCGGCCTTAGCCTTGGATTACTCGAGGTGTATGCCTCAGCTGTCCTTGGAACACAGTGGAAGGCAGTAACTGTCTTTATCGTCTTAGTTCTTGTTCTCCTCTTCAAGCCAAATGGGCTATTTGGCGAAGCCGTCCAGACAACGAGGGCATAACTCATGAAAATTAGAAACTATTGGAACCTTCGCGACTGGGGTGCAGATATCTGGGAGCGAGCTAATCGCCCTAAGCGTGTGGCAATCGCGGTTACTTCAATTATTCTTGTTGCTCACCTCCCATTTGCCGGAGCCTCATTCTTAGCAACACCAATTGCTGCATACGATGCCGTTCTGGTTTATCCAGTGGGAATCTTCGTTCTGATGGCACTTGGATTAAATATCGTGGTGGGTAAGTCAGGCATGCTCGATCTGGGTTATGTGGCTTTCTTTGCTATCGGTGCCTACACAATGGCGATTATGGGAACCACTACAGGCCTCAACACCTGGGAGATCATGCCTTTTGGAATTGTCTTTGCAATGTTGGCTGGTGTGATTCTTGGTCTTCCAACACTCCGCTTGCGTGGTGACTACCTTGCGATTGTTACTTTAGGTTTCGGTGAAATCGTTCGTTTGGTTGTTCTCAACTCATCATGGAGTAAAGGACCAAATGGAATTGCAAACGTTCCAATGCCTCCAGATATTGGTCCATTGAAGTTTAAGTTAGACGATCAAAAAGTATTTTTCTGGGTTGTCATCATCATGATCCTGCTAACTATCTGGATGATTCGTCGCCTCAGTGTGCGCCGTCCTGGTCGTGCTTGGGAGGCCATTCGCCAGGACGAAGATGCTGCCGAACTCATGGGTATTGCAACACTTAAGTACAAAATTTGGTCATTTACATTAGGCGCAGCCGTTGGCGGTGCAGCTGGTGTTCTTTACGCATCTAAGAACTTGTTTATTGCACCTGAAATGTTCACGCTCAATGTTTCGATTTTGATACTTGCCTGCGTGGTCTTTGGTGGAATTGGAAACATCTGGGGCGTAATTGTGGGTGCAACAATCCTTGGTTACCTGCCAGATCGCATCCGTTTTATCTCTGATGCACGTCTTTTGGTTTTCGGAATAGTTCTTGTAGTAGTAATGAACTTCCGCCCAGATGGATTGCTACCACGTAAAAAGCGTGAGAAGGCAATTGTTAAGAAAGAGGTGAATGCATAATGTCAGAGGTACTTCTTTCACTTGAAAATATCACCATGAAATTTGGTGGGGTAACAGCACTTGGTGCGGTAAACCTTGAAGTCAAAAAAGGTGAAATCCTTGCTTTGATCGGCCCTAACGGTGCGGGCAAGACAACAGTGTTTAACGTTGTAACTGGCGTTTACACACCAACGAGTGGCACTATCACCTTTGCTGGGACAAAGATCAATAAGCAAAAGCGCTTTCAGATTACATCGATGGGAATTGCCCGTACTTTCCAGAATATTCGTCTATGGGGAGATATGACAACCCTTGAAAACGTAATCACGGCAACAGATGTACACAAGAAGAGCGGGCTCATGGGAGCCTTGTTTGGAACTCCACGAGCACGCCGTGAAGAGCGTGAGAACCGTGAGCGCGCTCATGAGATCTTAAAGTTCATTGGTATTGATGAGTATTCAGATCGCTTGGCAAAGAATCTTCCTTACGGTGTGCAGCGTCGGCTTGAAATCGCTCGTGCGATGGGAACAAGTCCACAACTTCTTCTTTTAGATGAACCAGCTGCTGGTTTTAACCCAGCTGAAAAGGTTGAACTTGCTGCATTAATCAAGCGTATCCGCGATGCTGGTTATACCGTTCTTCTTATCGAACACGATATGTCATTAATTATGGGAATTTCAGACCGCGTTGCTGTTCTAGATTTCGGTGTGAAAATCGCAGATGATCTGCCAAGT
This sequence comes from Actinomycetota bacterium, assembly GCA_005789205.1. Taxonomy (GTDB): domain Bacteria; phylum Actinomycetota; class Actinomycetes; order Nanopelagicales; family Nanopelagicaceae; genus Planktophila. The sequence goes on from SXYM01000030.1 coordinate 14,290, forward strand.
AAAGTTCAAAATGATCCAAAGGTTATTGAAGCCTATTTAGGAGTACCAGCTGATGCGTCTTGAAATTAAAGATCTACACGTTCACTACGGCAAGATCGAAGCAATTAAAGGCATCTCTGTAGTCGTTGACGAAGGTGAAATTGTTACTCTGATTGGTGCTAACGGCGCCGGTAAAACAACAACTCTTAAAACAATCTCAGGCCTTCGCAAAGCTTCATCTGGCTCCATTATTTTTGATGGTCAAGACATTTCAAATGTTCCAGCTCACGAGCGTGTGGATCTTGGAATTTCACAAGCTCCTGAAGGTCGCGGAATCTTTCCTGGTATGACTGTCCTTGAGAATTTAGAAATGGGTAAGTTTCACCGCAAAAACCGCAAAGCTGAGATGAGCGATGATCTAGATAAGGTTTACACACTCTTTCCACGCTTGAAAGAGCGCGCTTCTCAATCTGGCGGAACGCTATCTGGGGGAGAACAGCAGATGCTGGCTATTGGCCGAGCGCTGATGTCTCGTCCAAAGGTTTTGCTTCTTGATGAACCATCGATGGGTCTAGCACCTCAGATGATTGCCAATATTTTCCGCATTATCACTGAAATTAATAAGACTGGTGTAACAATCTTGCTCGTTGAGCAAAATGCACAGCAAGCACTACAACGTGCACATCGAGCTTATATTTTGGAGACAGGAAATGTGATGAAAGAGGCTAAGGCTTCAGAGCTTCTCAATGATCCTGCAGTGCGTGAGGCGTACCTTGGCACTGGAGCTCATTCCTAACGCTCTGCCAGAATTAAACAGGTAATTCGAGCCGTACAAGTTCGTTCGCCTGCTTCGTTTGTAATAACGATTTCCCAACTGCATAACGTCTTTCCTAGTGAAATCGCTGTTGCTACACCTGTAACTAATCCAGTGGTTGCAGATTTGTGATGAGTGGCATTGATGTCCACGCCGACTATTTTGCGATGCGGACCGGCGTGAAGTGAAGTACCGATTGAGCCAAGACTCTCAGCTAAAACAACATTTGCTCCGCCATGTAACAGGCCCATGGGTTGGGTGTTTCCTTCAACAGGCATTGTGCCAACGATGCGACCTTGCTCAGCTTCAAGAATCTTGATGCCCATCTTCTGATCTAGTGCGCCGCTACCGCGATCTTTGTAAAACTTTACAAACTCTTCGTTGCTCATGAGACGTATTCTAGTGCGCAACCTAAGATGTGCCCATGAGCAAACGCCTATTACTTATCGATGGGCATTCCATGGCATATCGCGCTTTTTACGCCCTTCCTGCCGAGAATTTCACTACAGCATCAGGCCAGCACACCAATGCGATTTATGGCTTTGCCACGATGCTGCTATCGCTGCTCACCAGTGAGAAACCTACCCACGTTGCCGTGGCCTTTGATATTTCTCGTAAGACATTTCGCTCTGAAATCTTTCCTGAATACAAAGCCAATCGAGCAAAAACCCCAGATGAGTTTCGCTCCCAAATGTCTTATCTTCATGAGCTAGTGAATGCTTTTGGCATTACTCAATTTGAAGTTGAGGGCTATGAAGCAGATGATGTTATAGCCACAATAACTAAGCAGGCTGAAAAAGAAGGCGTAGAGGTATTTATCTGCACCGGTGATCGCGATTCTTTCCAGTTAGTAAACGATAAAACAACAGTGCTCTATCCAAAGCGTGGTGTGAGTGATTTAGCGCGGATGACGCCAGATACCGTACAAGAAAAATATGGAATGTCTCCAGCACAGTATCCAGATTTTGCAGCTCTTCGCGGAGACCCCAGTGATAACTTGCCATCAATACCAGGTGTTGGTGAAAAGACGGCAGCTAAATGGGTTGTTGAATATGGATCACTACAAGAACTCTTATCGAATGTAGATAAAGTTGGCGGCAAAGTCGGGCAAGCACTGCGAGATTCAATCGATAACGTCATTCGCAACCGAGAGCTCACGCAACTAGTTGCAGAAGTTCCTTTGAATCTGAATATTGATGCACTTGCCTGGTCTGGTGTGGATGAGAACCTGACCAATCCGCTATTTGATCGTCTTGAGATTAAAACACTTAAGGATCGTATAAAGCCAATACTTCTCAAGGGAACTGGAAAATCTGCTGAACCAGAGTTTGCTCTCTTTGCAGAAGAGTTGAGTGAAGGTGTCTTAACTCCAGGCGAGCTAGATGCAATGCTAGTTAAGCACAAAGGAGAGATAGCAATCACCTTCTCACTCCTTGATGAGAGATTGCATCGCTATGCAGTGGCATTATCTAAAGATGAGAGCTACCTAGTTCATTCATCAACGATGGGGGATTGGGCAACAGATGCATCTATTCCAAAGATTGCTCATGATGCTAAGTCACTTGCCCGAAGTAATGGACTTGCTGGAGTCGCATTTGATACCTCACTTGCCGCCTATCTTGTTAACCCTGGTGTTCGAGCCCAAGAACTTAAAGATCTACAAGAGCGTTGGGGAGATGGAAGTGTTATTAACTTTTCATCGCCTGAACAAGAGCATTTGACATCTGCTCGCGCACTATTTACATTGCGTGATTCCCTAATGCGAGAACTTAAAGAGCGTGGACTTTGGAATTTGTTTGTGGACATGGAGCTACCTATAGCTGCCCTTTTAGCCAAGATGGAAGCCCTTGGAATTGCAGTTGATAAGAAGGAGTTAGACAAACTTGCCGCCTACTTTGAAGGCGAAGTAAGCAGAGAAACAAAGGCCGCACACGATGCTGTTGGCCATGAATTTAATGTGGCATCACCCAAGCAACTGCAAGTTGTTCTCTTTGATGAACTCAAACTTCCAAAGACAAAAAAGATTAAAACTGGGTATACAACCGATGCTGAGAGTTTAGATTGGCTGCACCAGAAGAGCGGGCACCCGGTATTAACTTCACTTTTGCGCATTCGCGAAACAAAGAAACTCGGAACAACTGTCGAGGGATTAATTGCTGAGATAGCCAAAGATGGTCGCATCCATACTCACTTCCAACAGACAGTTGCAGCTACTGGACGTCTATCATCAACTGGACCTAATCTTCAGAATATTCCTGTGCGCACCGAAGAAGGTCGCAGGATTCGCAACTGCTTTATAGCCGGTAAAGGTTATGTTGGACTTTTAACGGCTGATTACAGCCAGATTGAAATGCGCATCATGGCTCACTTATCAAATGATGAAAAGCTGCTCAAAGCATTTGAGTCAGGGGAGGATTTACACGCAAGGATTGCCGGAGAGATATTTGGTGTTAAAGCACAGGATGTTGACCCTGAAATGCGCAGGCAAATTAAGGCAATGTCATATGGTCTTGCCTACGGACTCTCTTCTTATGGACTCTCTGCGCAGTTAGATATCTCTCCACCTGCAGCCCAAGATCTGATGGATAAATACTTTGAGCGCTTTGGTGGAATTCGTGACTACTTAAAAGTTGTTGTTGAAGATGCACGCAAGGTCGGTTACACCGAAACAATCATGGGACGTCGCAGATATTTACCTGATCTCATGCATGATAACCGCCAGCGCCGTGAAGTGGCAGAGCGCATGGCGCTGAATGCTCCAATCCAAGGATCAGCAGCTGACATTATTAAGTTGGCCATGCTCAAAGTTCAGGACGCAATTGAAAAGGAAAAACTTACTTCGCGCTTATTGCTTCAGATTCACGATGAGTTGATAGTTGAAGTTGTTAAGGGTGAAGAAGAGCAGATAACTGCTTTAGTTAAGCGCGAGATGGGTGCGGCATATCCGCTGCGGGCTCCACTAGATGTAAGTGCTGGCTTGGGTCTTACATGGCATGAGGCTGCGCACTAACTACTTAACTTCGTTGGAAATATCCTTAATTGCTTGAAGATCTTCTTCTTCGGTTGGAACATCATTAGCTGCGTCCAGACGTTTCTTCCCAATTGTGAGAATGATGAGGCCACAAAAAAGCATTGTGGGGAGCAACGCCAACCCAATTTGTGGAGAGTAATGCTCTGAAATCCAACCACCAGCTGCTGCACCTACTGCCATGAATGATCCTTCAACACTCCAGATCCAACCAAGTGAAGCAGTTTGTGAACCTTTAGGTCGAACTGCTTCGAGGACTTCGAAGTAGAAGACTTGAACCGCGCCGCCCATAAGTCCAATAAAAGTTCCAACTAATGCCATGGTCCAATCTGGATATGTGAACGCAACTGGTATGCAGGTGATGAACCACACCACATAAGCATTCCGCAGGGCCGAAAGTGGTGCTAATTTTTTGGAAACTAAACCACCAAGAAGTCCGCCAATGACCGTTGCAATACCGAAGGCTGCAAAGATCCAAGCAACGCGTTGTTGTACTCCTTCTTGCGTTGCATAGGCTGGAACGGCAACATCAAAGACACCCCAACCAAATCCAATAAAGCAGCCTTCAAACATCAAAAGCTGGATAGCTCTATCTCTCCAAAGTTTTTGCTGTCCTTTCGCTTTCTTTTCAGGAACCCAATTACGTGAGACAGAAGTCAGGGCTAGAGCTGTTCCACCGATGATCATGAGCGCTGATGTCACGCCTAATGCCAAACCAGGCCGCGATGAAAGTGCAAGGGATGTCACCACCACTGGACCAAATACCGAAGTCGTACTCATCATCGATGAATCAAATGCGTATGCAGTTCGTAGGAAATTTTCAGGAACAATGTCTTTCCACAATGGCCGAACAGATAAATTGATAGGAGGAGCAGATATTCCTAATACGAATGCTGTGATTAAAATCGATTCTTTGGAATGCATTGAGTTCAGGGCCAAAATCAAAGATGCATAACTAGGCACAAATATACGCAGTGGCCATTTTTGACCCCATTTGTCCATCAAGGAACCGCGAATTCCAGCGGTCAGAGAACCGGCAAGAGAGTTCAGGCCAATAGCTAAACCTGCAACGGCTACAGATCCTGTTTCTTGTTCTGCCTTAAAAAAGATACCTAAGCCGATCATGGAATAGGCAAGCCGAGCCGGAAATGCCGCTAATGCCAAAGTAAGAACATGCGGAAAGGCAAAAAGCTCTTTGTATCGTTTCATCGTTGCAGGAAGTCTATCTGCGAGCGTGAATATTACGCATGGATTTGCTCAAATAGAGGCGCAAACCGTACCCTTACCCTTCAGCCGCGAAAGCGGGAACTACTACTCATCTATCCCTACGGAGCAACTTGACTACAGCACCTGTAATTGCAGTAAATGACATTGGATCAGCTGCCGACTTTCTAGCAGCAATCGAAGGCACTATTAGAAATTTTAATGATGGAGACTTAGTAACAGGAACAATCGTCCAGGTTGGACGCGAGGAAGTTCTTGTCGACATCGGATACAAAACTGAAGGTGTTATTCCTTCACGCGAGCTTTCAATTCGCCACGATGTAGATCCAAACTCACTCGTCAAGGTTGGCGAGACTATTGAAGCTCTTGTTCTTCAAAAAGAAGACAAAGAAGGTCGCTTGATTCTTTCTAAGAAGCGCGCACAGTACGAGCGTGCCTGGGGAGACATCGAAGGTAAGAAAGAGCGCGATGAAGTTGTTATTGGAACAGTTATTGAAGTTGTTAAGGGCGGAC
>SXYM01000031.1 GCA_005789205.1 Actinomycetota bacterium
GATCAATTATTGTTAAAGATGGTAATGAAATCGATTCAGAAGTAACTATCTGGGCAGCTGGCGTTAAGGGTGAGCCTGCTGGTGGATTATTGAATCTGCCCTTAGTCAGGTCGCGTATTGATGTTGATCAGAGTTTGCAGGTGAAGAATTACCCAGGCATCTTTGCAATCGGTGATATCTCAGGTTTTGTTGGAAAAGATGGACATTTTTTGCCAATGGTTGCACCTGTTGCAATGCAGCAGGGCCGCTTTATTGCCAAGCAAATTAAGCGCTTAGCAGATGGAAAAGCGCTAGAGGCATTCAAATACATTGATAAAGGATCCATGGCCACCATTGGTCGTCACAAGGCAATAGTTGAAGTGAAGAATTTCCGCATGGCTGGAATTCCTGCTTGGTATGCCTGGCTTTGGTTGCACTTGTTCTATTTATTGGGCGGTCGCAACAAGATTGGCACAATGGCTGACTGGACCTGGAACTACTTAACTTTTGATCGCGGTAATCGCCACATCATGGACTCTGTGTAATGCCTGAATACATCAATCTGCGAAATCATCATGTCTATAACTACGAATGGGAAAGAGATGGAGAAGCTGTTGTCTTGCTTCATGGTGGTTTAAGTAAAACATCTAGCTGGGATTACTTGATTGTTCCGCCACTTGAAGATGAGTTTCATGTCTTTGCATACGATCGCACAGGCCATGGTTTCACCGGTGATCAACCTGGAAGCCTGCACTTTGAATTTCAATGCCAAGAAGCAATTGCGTATTTAGAGGATGTGGTCAAAGAGCCTGCTCATCTGATTGGTTATAGCGATGGAGGAATCATTGCGCTCATGGTTGCGATTAAGCGACCTGAATTAGTGAAATCAATAGTGGGCATTGGTGCTAACTATCATTACAGCGCACCATTAAGTGATTTTGAAGAGGCTTTTGTTTCTGAGGAAGATCAAGCTGAATACAACTTAATTTCACCTGATGCTCCTCATACTTTGCTGGAAAAAATTAAGCGAATGAATGAAATTTGGAAGACTGAACCAGATATATCTCTGAGTGAGATCGCATCTATCCAATGCCCTGTTTTAGTCATGGCAGGAGATGACGATGTCATCGCACACGATCACACGATTTCTCTCTATGAGGCTTTGCCTCTTGGCCAGTTAGCAATCATCCCTGGAACTTCACATGGTTTAGTAAAAGAAAAGCCCTCATTAGTAATCGCTGTAATATTGCAGTTCTTAGAAGATTTGAGCTACCCAATTACTCGCCAACCGATTCGGCGAACTAACAATCAATCGGAGTAATTTTTCCTGTCGCAACATCATAAATGGCACCACCCACTGAAACTCCTTTGTTGAGCAAGTGATAGTTTCGAACTGCATTCACATCTTCAATTAAAGAAGCCTTCTGATCGGCCACGGTTTTAAATTCAAGCTCTGATGTGTCAATGCCATATTTAGTATCGATTTCACGATGAATTTCAGCTTCATCTACTTGTGCCATTCGACAGTTGGTGTGAGGCATGATCAGAATTCTTTTAACACCCAACAAATATGTTGCCAAAACCAGAGTACGTAAAACGTCATCAGTCACACGCGCTCCAGCATTGCGCAAAATTTTAGCATCGCCAGAGTTCATACCAATAACTGAAAGCGGATTAATGCGTGAATCCATACAGGTGACAATTGCTAAGCCTTTTTGAGCCGTGCCAGTTAGACCCGAGTATTTAAAGGTCTTGATGTATTCATCATTGGCTGCCAATGCATCGGCAAATTCATCAAAAGGAAACTTTGACATCATCGCCCGCCTCTTTTAACCACGAGCCCCCCGTCAGGATTGAACTGACGACCTGCGCATTACAAGTGCGCTGCTCTACCACTGAGCTAGAGAGGCCTACGTCTGAACACGTATCGATCTTTTGACCAGCGGTAATTATGGCAGTGGATGGGCAAAGTCGCAAAAAGGGCCCGATTACCCCACCAGCGTGCTCAATGGCAGACTTGCGCCCATGATGACGAATTACTGGATGAGTCCAGAAACTACTTCAGTAAATCGCCTACCGATGCTCAATATTGAGCATTTAGAAAAAATCAGCCTTGATGGAACATGGCGTTTTCAACTTCTACGTTCTCCACGTGAGCCGTTAGGTCGCAAGTGGGCATCAATTCCAGTTCCAGGTTTATGGACGATGCAAGAAGAAAGCGCTGTATTTTTTGATAAACCCATCTACACAAACACTCAAATGCCATTTGAAGAACAACCACCATTTGTCCCAGAAGAAAACCCACATGGTGTGTATGAGCGAGATTTCGATCTACCTGAAGGTTGGATGGGCAAGCGCATTGTTTTACACCTTGGTGGTTATGAGTCTGTAGCAGTTGTGTTTATTAACGGCCGTGAAGTAGGTCTTACTAAAGATTCACGCCTTGCTGCAGAATTTGATGTTACAAACTTTGTCAAGCGTGGCAAGAACGTTGTTCGAATTGATGTTACAAAATGGTCTGATGCAACTTTCATTGAGGACCAAGACCAATGGTGGCATGGTGGAATTACTCGTTCTGTAAAACTCTTTACAACGAATAAGGTTTTCATTGAACGCTTCTACACAACAGCAGGTCTTGAAAAAGATTGCACCACAGGAACTCTTGACATCCGTGCGCACATCGCCTCAATTGATAACATCTCAACGCATAACTACACCTTGCGTGCATCCATCGAAGAGCTACCAAAAGTTAAAGCGGCAAATCTTGAATCAACGCTAAAGGTTTTCCAATCCCCCAAATGGACTGAGCGCCCTGAATCGCTAAAGGCTAGAAGTGATGAGTATTTCCATGGAAAGTTTTGGCATGGCAATATGCCAGAAGATGCCAAGAAAGCTATTTTGGAGAATGAGCCGTGGCCAGCCGGCAAAATCCATCTAAATACCCGCATTCCTAAAGTTAAAGCCTGGTCAGCAGAATCACCCAATCTCTACACCCTCCACGTTGAACTCATCGATCCAGATGGCAACATCGTTGAAGTTTCACAACAAAAGATTGGCTTTAGATCAGTTGAAGTAAAGGGCCAGGACTTCTTAGTTAATGGTCAACCAGTAATGTTCTATGGCGTTAACCGTCACGATTTCAACCGTTACACAGGCCGCGCACTTACTCGTGAAGATATGCGTGAAGACTTACTAGAACTCAAGCGTTGGAACTTCAATGCAGTTCGCACATCCCACTACCCCAACGATGCAGCATTCCTAGGTCTCTGTGATGAGCTTGGTTTCTATGTCATCGGTGAAGCAAATATTGAATCCCATGCATTCATTGCATCTATCTGTGATGATGCAAAGTATTTAACTGCATTCGTTGATCGTGTGGGCAGAATGATTCAGCGCGACATTCACCACCCTGCAGCAATCATGTGGTCACTTGGAAATGAATCAGGTGCTGGAACTAATCATGAAGCAGCTGCCGCCTATGCACGTAACTTTGATCCATCGCGCCCACTTCACTATGAAGGTGGCATCCGTGGTAATTGGATGGGTTCACATTCACTCACTGATGTTATTTGTCCGATGTATCCAGCTGTGGGCGCAATTAAAGAGTATGCAACTTCTGCCAAAGCAGATCGCCCATTGATTATGTGCGAGTACTCCCACGCTATGGGTAACAGCAATGGAACTCTGGCTGAGTATTGGGAAGTTATTGAAACAACAAGAGGTCTGCAAGGCGGATTTATCTGGGAGTTCTGGGATCACGGTCCAGTTCAAACAATGCCGGATGGATCAAAGCGAAACGCTTATGGCGGTGACTACGGTGAGAAGAAGCATGATGGCAACTTTTGCTGTGATGGAATGGTGTTCCCAGATCGCACCGCTAAGCCTGCAATGGCTGAATTTAAGGCTATTGCTGCCCCTGCCAACATCAGCGCCGTGAAGGCATCAACTGGTTCTTTCAAAATCTTTAACAAGCACTTCTTTAAAGATTTAAGCCAATATGAAGTGATCTGGACTATCACACGTGATGGACTCATCATCGATAGTGGCAAAGTAAAGCTGCCTAAGGTTGCACCACGTAAAACTGTTGCATTTAAAGTTTCATCAAAGCATCTAGCTAAGGCCGATGGCCCAGGTGAGCGCTTTATTACTTTCTCCATCATCAACATTGATAGCACTCCATGGGCCCCAGCTTTTACTGAAGTTGGATGGAATCAGATGGCTCTGCCTTCACGTGCTCTAACAATTAAGAACGCAAAAGATTCTGACGAATACACCAATGTTCGAGATGACTACGGCCAGATTGTCATTCCACGCGGTGTTGTTGCACCGGCACTAACTCTTTGGCGCGCGCCCACTGATAACGATCGCATCGGACACATTGCAACTAAGTGGAACCGCTGGGGCTTGCGCGATTTGGATCGCACCGACTGTGTTGTTTCACAAAATCGCACCAGCACTAAAGTCACAAATACTTGGCAGACAAGTACTGGAATTAGCATTAAGCATGTTCAAGTGATTACTCCTGTGGCCGATGGCTTTAGAGTCAAAGAGTCTGTGACGCTACCTAAGGTGCTCACCGATGTTGCACGTGTTGGTATTAACTTCGAATTAGATGGCGCGCTCACTGATGTGACCTGGTTTGGATCTGGTCCTCATGAGTCATACCCAGATCGAAAGATTGCTCGTATTCATCGCTTTATTTCTACTGTTGCACATCAATACATTCCATATGTCAGGCCACAAGAAAATGGTGGTCATAACGCGGTGCGCTGGTTTGAAATAACTGATGCAACTGGGCATGGGGTCAGAGTCCAAATGGGTAAGCCATTACAGGTCTGTGTAACGCCTAATAGAGCAGTGGATTTAGCTGATGCAACCCATGATGTTGAAGTAAAAGCATGTGGCAACGTCGTTGTTCATATCGATGGAGCACATCGCGGAGTTGGAACCTCATCATGTGGTCCAGATACTTTGCCTAAATACAAAATCAAACCAGGGTTACACACCTGGGAGTGGACGCTTACTTCAATCTAAATTCAGTGGCCAACCAATGGCAATTGGGTATTTGCAGCTACGACCATCTCCTGATGATTTTCCGCGCGCTCTTCGCCACATCCATGGCAGAGCAAAAGTGATAAACCACAAAATACTGACTACTACTTTAAATATTTTAGGTTCGGGCTTTGCAGGTGGCAAAGGATCACGCCAACCGGGATTAAAGGGGAGTTCTAGAAGTTCAAGTACTGCATCTGCAACACGTTCATGACCCAGAGCGTTTAAGTGCAAGCGATCAAAGGCCAAAAATCTCTTATCGCTAAATGCTGGTTCTTCATTTGCATCAGCGATGATTGCGCCAACTTCCTTGGCAACTGCTCGAACATTTCGATTAAACCCACCAAAGCGCTCTTCCCACATCTTTGCAGAGCGGCCTGTGTTTCCTGTGCGCTCTAAAACAGTAAATAGCAAAATCGTTGCACCTGATGCAGCAAGGCGTCTAACAGCGTCTGCGTATTGGGCTAAAACAATCTCGGCTTTATATCCAGGTCGAATAACATCATTTGCACCAGCATGAAAAGAAATAAGTGTCTCGGGTCCAGTTACTTGGGTAAGTGCAGCTTCAATTTGTTCATCTAGAACTTGTCTAACAAGTTTGCCGCGAATAGCTAAGTTGGCATAGGTGAAATCTGGATGCGCTTTAGCCATGCCATCTGCAACGCGATCTGCCCAACCACGGTAGTTGCCATGCAATTTCTCATCAGACATACCCTCGGTATAGGAGTCACCGAGTGCTATAAAACGAGTGTAAATCACTTGCTTACCCCTTACGGCGTGCCTGATCTATATGGAACAACGCAATTGATGTTGCAACTGAAGCGTTCAATGACTCAGTTGATGCACTGATAGGAATAGAGATGACTAGATCGCACTTCTCACGAGTTAAACGTGCAAGACCTTTTCCTTCACTGCCAACAACAATCATAATTGGCTCTGTAGCAATCTTCATCGAAGCAATAGTTTCTTCAGACTCTCCATCTAAGCCCACAACAAAGAGGCCCAACTTCTTAGCTGCATCAATAGTGCGAGCAAGATTTGTGACCTGAGCAATTGGCATACGGGCAGCTGCGCCAGCTGATGCTTTCCATGCAGATGCAGTCATTGCAGCAGCGCGGCGCTCAGTCATCAATACACCTGCTGCACCAAATGCTGCAGCGCTTCGAACAATGGCACCTAAGTTACGTGGATCTGTCACACCATCGAGTGCAACAACGAGAGCTGGATTTTTAGCACGAGACATGATTTCTTCAAATGATGAGTATTGGTAAGGCTTAATAGCTAGAACAATTCCCTGGCTATTAGGTGAAATGCCTTCAACTTCTGCGCGATGTGCTTCGCGAATTGGCAGACCTAAGTGAAGTGCCAGCTTGAGTGATTCGGCAACACGATCATCAACATCAATGCTGCGAGCAACCAATAACTCTGTGGCAGGAACTGCTTCACGTAATGCTTCTAGTACTGCGTTGCGGCCTGCAACGATTTCACCTCTTGGGCGATCACCGCGTGGTGCACGAGAAGGTGCAGAACGAGTCATCGTTGTAGCACGTGGAGAAGTTGAACGCGCAGAAGGAGAACGAGTTGCTTTCTTCTCGCCAGCTTTCTTGCGCTTTGCTGCTGCGTGATAAGGACGATCTTCAGCTTTAGGGGTTGGACCTTTGCCAGTTAAACGCTTCTTATTCTTTCCACCAGTGCCTACAGATGGACCCTTTTTAGATTGACGAATTGCGCCTTTGCGTGATGAATTGCCGGCCATGGTTAACTCTTTTCTTCCATTGACCAACGCGGCCCTTGTGCTGTGTCCTCAATTGTAATTCCTAAAGCAAGCAACCCATCACGGATTGCATCTGATGCAGCAAAATCCTTACGCTCACGTGCAGCTGCGCGCTCTTTTAGCGCCAACTGAATAACACCATCAAGTGCTGCGCTGACATTTCCTGATGCGCTTTGTCGGTAATTCGTATCAAAGGGATCACAGCCTAGAATCTGCAGAGCGCCGCGGATTTCATTGGCATTTTTAGCGATTGCCTTTTTATCACCATCAGTAATTGCTTGGTTTCCAAGGCGTAGGTTTTCTGAAATCGAAGCTAGACCTGCTGGCACAGCTAAATCATCATTCATTGCGGCGCAAAAGGTATCGGTAATTGTTGGCTCTGGTTGTCTTCCAAGAATCTCAACTGAGCGAGTTAAGAAGTTTTCAATACGACGAAATGCAACAGCTGATTCATCTAAGGCTGCCTCTGAGTACTCCAGCATTGAGCGGTAGTGCGCACTTCCTAAATACCAACGTAGTTCAATCCCACGAACGCGCTGCAAGATAGTTTCCACTTGCAAAGTGTTTCCAAGAGATTTACTCATCTTTTCACCAGCTTGTGTAACCCAGGCGTTGTGTAACCAGCGGTTAGCGAATTTATATCCAGCTGCCTCAGATTGCGCAATCTCATTTTCATGGTGAGGGAAAACTAAATCTAAGCCTCCACCATGAATATCAAATGTCTCACCAAGATAGGCATGTGCCATTGCAGAACACTCTAAGTGCCAGCCAGGTCGTCCTGCTCCCCATGGTGTTGGCCATGATGGATCTCCAGGCTTTGCAGCTTTCCACAGTGCGAAATCTCGTGGATCTTTTTTATATGTTTCATCAGCATCTGCAGCTGGCTGTAGATCATCAAGCTTTTGACCTGAAAGAGTTAAATAGCGCTTAAGTTTGCGGACCTCTAAATACACATCACCATTGCCTGGGGCATAGGCAGCGCCATTGGCAATCAGTTTTTCCATAAGTTCGACCATTTGGGTGATGTGACCAGTTGCCCGCGGTTCATAAGTGGGTGGCAAAACATTTAAGGATGCAAAGGCTTGCGTAAAAATGCGCTCATACTTCATGGCAACTGCCCACCATGGTGATTTTTCATGGACAGCTTTGTGCAAAATCTTGTCATCAATATCGGTGACGTTTCTAATGAAAGTTACGTCATAGCCTGACC
>SXYM01000032.1 GCA_005789205.1 Actinomycetota bacterium
CTTTTGGGATATGCAGCAGGAATCAAGTTCATTGTTACTGGACTTGTATTGCTGATTTCAGCTGGCGTTGATGCGATTTCTCGCCGCGGCGCAGCTGTTAGTTGAAGCCCTTTTAGGCTTTAACTCCCATCAAGTGCTCAAGTGCTAGTTGATCAACTAGTTCATAGCCATATCCGCGTGCTCCAGCTGCTTCGACATCGAAGGAGTCTTTAGCAAGATCTCTCCAAGTTTCACCAGCGCCAAGGGTTGATTCATTTAATCCTGGGATATTAGAAGCCTTCATAGCTTCAATAACACGAGGGTCAGCGCGGAATGCTGTTGCACGTTCTTTAAGAGCTAAGTAAGTGCGCATGTTCGCAGATGCTGATTCCCACACACCCTTGTCATCTTCTGTGCGAGCTGGCTTGTAATCAAAGTGTTTTGGTCCGTCGTACTTATAGCGCTCAAGTAAATCAACTAAGAAGAATTCAGACTTTAAATCTCCATGACCAAAGACTAAGTCCTGATCATATTTCGGACCGTGTTGGCCATTAAGATCGATGTGATACAACTTCTTCTGCCAGAGTGCTTGGGCTATGCCATGAACAAAGTTAAGTCCTGCCATTTGTTCGTGACCAACTTCAGGGTTAAGTCCAACTAACTCTGGGCGGTCTAACGTGTAGATGAAAGCTAGAGCGTGACCAATAGTTGGCAAGAAAATATCGCCTCTTGGCTCATTTGGTTTTGGTTCAATTGCAAATTTAATGTCATATCCGTGATCGGTAACAAACTCGCCCAGAGTATTGAAAGCTTCACGGAAGCGATCAAGTGCAACGTAGCCATCCTTAGCACCATCTGATTCAGCACCTTCGCGTCCACCCCAGCACACATAGGTCTTGGCACCTAGCTCAACAGCAAGTTCAATGTTCTTCATAACTTTACGAATTGCATATCGGCGAATGTCTTTATCATTTGATGTAAAGGCACCATCTTTAAAGACTGGGTGTGAAAAGAGGTTTGTTGTGGCCATTGGAACTTTCATTCCAGTATCGGCCAATGCCTTCTTAAAAAGATCAATGTGGGTGCGTCGTGCACCTTCATCACTCCCAAATGGAATCAAGTCATCATCATGGAAAGTAACTCCATAGGCACCGCGTGCGGCAAGCTCATTGACTGTGCGAACTGGGTCGAGCGCACCTCTTGTTGGATCTCCGAATGGGTCACGTGCCTGCCAGCCAACGGTCCAGAGACCAAAAGTGAACTTATCTGCAGGAGTAGGTGTTAGTGACATGGCGCTAGATCCTTTAAGTCGGTGTTAGAAAGGGTTCGTTTTGGTACATCGCTAACTTACCTCTAATCTTGACCCCTATCCATATGAATAGCTACAAAGTTTTTCATCTGGATTAGCGGGAGTGGTGAAATGGCAGACACGCAGGTCTTAGGAACCTGTGTCTTCGGACGTGAGGGTTCAAGTCCCTTCTCCCGCACCAAGGTTTAGCAAAGATAAGAAAGTAAACTTCTCTCATGGCCAAGCAATCTGCTGCTCGTACCAAGATGTTGGCATCTCAAGCGAAAAAAGCTGCTGCTGAGCGCCGAGCCGAAAAGGCTAAAAATATCTGCACTGTCACTTCTGGAGAGGTTGATCTTGATAAATACGCAGAACTAGATGGCAATTGGGTTGCCATTGGTTTAGCCGCTCCAGCACGTCGAGCCCTAGTAGATAATGATTTATTTAGTGTCAGTGATCTGCGCAAGACATCACTTGCTGCGTTAAAAGAACTCCACGGCATGGGACCAAATGCAATTAGAGTCCTTGTTGCAGAGATGAAAAAAGCTGATCTATCTTTTAGAAAATAGATTAAGCGTTTTTAACGGCAGCAAAGCCCAACTTAACATCGTTTTTAATATCTTCGATGTTTTCTAGGCCAATACTCAAGCGGACCATTCCTGGAGTTATTCCAGCCTTTAATTGCTCCTCTGGACTGAGTTGTGCATGAGTTGTCGATGCAGGATGAATTACTAGAGAGCGAACATCGCCAATGTTTGCAACGTGGCTAAATAATTTTAATCCTTCAACAAATTTACGCCCAGCAGGTGCTCCACCCTTTAATTCAAATGCAAAGACAGCACCTGCACCTTTAGGTGCATATTTCTTTGCCGTCGCATACCAAGGTGATGAAGGAAGTCCTGCATAACTCACATGCGCAACTTCAGACTGCTTTTCTAGCCATTCTGCTAACGCCTGCGCATTGAGAAGATGTCGATCCATACGGAGATTGAGCGTTTCTAAACCTTGAGCAAGTAACCAAGCGTTAAATGGTGAGACTGAAGAACCAAAGTCGCGAAGTAGTTGTAGGCGAGCTTTGAAAATGTAGGCAAGGTTTGCACCAAAGTCGCCACTAACACCTAGGGTTTTTGCATAGATCATGTTGTTATAACTTGGGTCAGGTTCATTAAATCCAGGGAACTTCTTGGGATTCTTTGCAAAATCAAAGTTTCCAGAGTCCACAATGGCTCCAACCATTGCATTTCCATGCCCCGATAAAAACTTGGTTGCTGAATGCGTGACGATATCGACGCCATGATCAAATGGGCGTGTTACATATGGCGTTGCAATGGTGTTATCAACTATCCATGGCACACCGGCTTCATGGGCAACTTGGGCGATGGCCTCCAGGTCTAAAACTGCTCCTAGTGGATTTGAAATACCCTCTCCAAAAAATGCCTTGGTATTGGGCTTAACTGCTGCCCGCCATGCATCCATGTTGCCTGTGTCATTAACAAATGTGACTTCAATACCAAATTTTGGAAGGGTGTAGTTGAAGAGGTTGAATGTTCCACCATAAACATTGGAACTTGAAACCACATGATCGCCAGCTTGAGCAACGTTCATAATCGCAAGAGTTGTTGCTGCCATACCTGATGAAACTAGTAGAGCAGCCACACCGCCCTCAAGGGTTGCGATTCGCCTCTCTACTGCGTCCTGAGTGGGGTTATTTATTCGGGTGTAAACATTTCCGGCTTCTGCTATTCCAAAGAGATTGGCAGCGTGCTGTGTGTCTCGAAATTGATAAGCTGTTGTTTGATAAATCGGAAGAGATCGAGATCCCGTATCGGAATCTGGGTTTTGGCCTGCATGGATTTGTTGGGTTTCAAAAGACCATTCACTGTTTCCGCTCATGAGAGCGACTCTTCTCCCTTTATGGCAGTTTTGCAAGCACCTAACTAGTTAATTACAGCGTAGGCAATAAGGGTGAGCCCAATAACAATTGAAAAAGCCTGAACTACTTTTGTTTCCAATTTTTTAGCTAGCGTTGGAATCCAGGTACATGCAAGCAAAATTGCACCAGGAATAACGATGATCAAACTACGTCCAACTACTCCGTTGTCCCCAGTTTGGTATCTCAAGTTAATGAGGCCGATTGCGATGAGCAGGTATCCGCCCATTCTGTAGTTGTTGATAAGGCTACTTTTCACTGCTATTCCCCCTGATAATAGAAATGGGGTGGCGATTTCTCGCCACCCCATCATTAATCTACTTAATTAGTGATCGTCCTTCATGCCTTCAGCCATTGACTTCATGCGTGCGATCTTGAGAATTGTGAGACCGAATACGCACTTAGCTAGAACGTCAGCGATTGTGTAACCTACTTGAACAGTTACGAATGATGACGCTGATGCATCTCCAACGATGTTGAAAATGTAGGCAATTGGGTAAACGCCCCATGTAGCGATCAATAGAAGACGCAAACGACCTACGGTCTCTGCAACTCCTGCTGGTTGACGCTCAAGTGACTTACCTAGTTCTACGAATAGAACGTAAAGGATGTAGATGAATGGAAGTGTTGATAGAACACCGTACATAACCTGTGTGTTCTGATCGCTTGAAATTTCACCTGGGTATCCAAGCGCGATCATCGCAGCTGAAGCTGGGACTAAGCGTGTGATGAGGGAACGTGAAACTTCCTTAGCCAATGCAAGTACCGCAATTACTTCAACTAGAAGTAGTGGCACTGTGAGTAGCCAGTCAACGTAGCGGTATGCCTCGTTGAATGAATTTTGAGATCCATCTAGAAGTACTTTTCCACCTTCTGATGCATGCTTGAATGAATCAAATATGCGTAGGTAGTGGTATCCAGCGATGAATGTAACCATTGATGACATCACTAGAGCGTTACGGTACTTAGCCAATACGCGCTGTTGTGAAACAAGCGTGTAAATGGTGCATGCGAGCATTGAAACAAGTCCAAACGAGAATACGTTATAGACCAGGTTCCATTGGTTGCTGTCTAGTTGCATTTAAATATGCCTCCGGGAGGTTTAAGTTACCTAGATGTCTGATGGCATCTAGTGCCAGAGCATTGAGGACCTCGAGGCGCCTCACTGCGCTTAGTAAGTCCAATTATGCGTGGGTTGAGCGAAAAAGGAAGAGTAAAATCGCAAGATTTTCACAGAAATTTCAGATCCTTACGCCTGTGAGGGCTTCAAATCAACCCTATTTCCCATCCCAACTAGCCAATTCAATGGCAAATGGGTCAAGGCCCATTGGGCCGATTTTGAGGGCATAGGTGTGAAATTTCTTGAGTGAGAAGGCTGAACCAAGGCGGGCCTTGGCATCTTCACGTGCCTTCATCCAGACGCGCTCTCCTAC
>SXYM01000033.1 GCA_005789205.1 Actinomycetota bacterium
GACTCCACTTTTTCTAAGTGCACCGCGAATTGGATGAGCAACGTGATCTGCTGCAAGACCTGCTGTGGAGACCTGATAGAGCAGCGGTAGAAAGGTTTGGAAGTTGTGGCGATCAACCACAGTGACATGGGCGATATCTGCCATTGCTTTGGCAGCTGTGAGCCCACCAAAGCCAGCACCCAGTATTACTACTCGGGGCTTCAGAGATGTCTTTTCCATGGAGTAAGTCTAGGCTTCGTGACATGTCCTCGCCCAATCAAAACCGCAAGTACCTAGTTACTGGTGCATCTGGCTACGTAGGTGGCCGATTAGTACGCACGTTAGTTGAAGAAAACAACGATGTTCGAATTTTAGTGCGTGATAAGTACAAGATTCTTGGGCAGCCTTGGGCTTCCAAAGTTGATATTTGTGAGGGTAGTGCTGAAAACATCGCTGACATGGACCGAGCATTATCTGGGGTTCATACCGCTTTCTATCTCTTGCACTCAATTAACTTAGGACCAAACTTTGATGAGATTGAGTCTCAGATGGCAAAAAACTTTGCTCAAGCTGCAGAGCGTGCTGGGGTTTCACAGATTGTTTATTTAGGTGGAATCGCTAACGATGTAAACATTAGTAAGCACTTGGCATCACGGGCGATGACTGGAAAATCCTTAGCAACAACTTCAGTTGCAGTTATGGAGCTGCGCGCAGGAATCATTATTGGATCAGGTTCTGCAAGTTTTGAAATGTTGCGCCACTTAACTCATCGCTTACCGATAATGACCACACCAAAGTGGGTGATGAATAAAACACATCCGATTGCAATTAGAGATGTTCTTTACTATTTAAAGGCATCTGCAAAACTAGAAACACCTGTGAATCGAGTCTTTGATATTGGTGGCCCAGAGGTGCTCTCTTATGCCGATATGATGCAAAAATTTGCAAAACTATCAGGATTAAAAAAGCGTGTGATTATTAAAGTTCCTGTGCTATCACCAGGGCTTTCAAGTTTATGGATTGGGTTAGTAACACCTGTGCCAACGGCGCTTGCACGCCCATTAGTGGGTTCACTTATAAGTGAAGTGGTTGCAGATCCTGCAAAGTCAATTGATGCATTGATTCCAAAACCTTCAGAAGGCTTAATTGACGTTGAAACCGCTATTTCATTAGCGCTTTCAATGATTACAACCCATGGTGTTGAAACACGTTGGTCAGATGCAGCAATGCCAACTGCCCCATGGCAAAAAGCTCAAGGCGATCCTGATTGGGCTGGTGAAATGGTTTTGCGTGACCGGCGAGAAACAATCACCGATGTACCTGCAGAGAAGGTATGGCGACAGATTGAGCGAATCGGCGGTGATAACGGCTGGTTTGGTGCAGATTTCTTATGGTGGGCACGTGGTGTTTTAGATCGTTTCCTTGTTGGTGGAGTGGGCTTGCGCCGTGGGCGCAGAGATCCAGATTTCTTGCGCGTGGGTGAAAGTTTAGATTTCTGGAGAGTTGAAGAGTTAGAACCAGGTATGCGATTAAAATTCTATGCTGAAATGGTTTTACCTGGCAAAGCTTGGCTTGAGTTCACAGTGACAACCACTAATGGAAAGACAAAGATTGTTCAAGAGGCAACTTTTAACCCTCGCGGACTTGGTGGACAGTTGTATTGGTATGCAGTTGCTCCTTTTCACTTCTTTGTATTTCCAACAATGTTGCGAAACATAATTAAGAAAGCACGAAACAGTGCATGAGTTCACTCCAGAGGTAGAAGCTTTAGCTGCTGAAGTTTTGGCATACAGCCTTGATAGATTAAAAAATGATCCACCACTTGATGGTCCTCGCACAGCAGAAGATTTATTTAGCGAAGTAGGAAACACCATCACTGCTCGTGGTCTAGGTGGACATGAAGCTCTAGAGGTTTTCACATCTGTTTTAGCTAAAGCCTGTATTTCAACTGATCACCCACGCAACTTAGCTTTCATTCCATCTGCTCCAAGTGAATATGCAAACCTTTTTGATTTAGTTGTTGGTGCAAGTGCGCTCTATGGCGGTTCTTGGCAAGAAGGAGCAGGAGCGGTATTTGCTGAAAACCAAGCCCTGCGCTGGATTTCTGATTTAGCACAGTTGCCAAGTGAATCTGGTGGAGTGTTTGTGCAGGGCGGAACTATTGGAAATCTTTCAGCGTTAGTTGTGGCAAGAGCACAGGGGAGAAAGAAGTACCCAGGCGCTTCTCGTTGGGTGATTGCATGCAGCGAAGAAGCCCACTCTTCAATTGTCAGCGCTGCAAATGTGATGGATGTAGATGTTTTAAAGGTGCCAGTTGCAGCTAATGGAAAGTTAATGGGGGAGGCCGTTGCCCATGCCATTGATCATCTGCATGCCACAACAACACATCGTGTGTTTGCGGTAGTTGCAACTGCCGGTACAACAAATCTTGGAATCATTGATGATCTAAAAGGTTTGGCAAAAGCAGCACATGAACGGGAGATTTGGTTTCATGTTGATGGCGCCTATGGATTAGCAGCGTTGTGTGCTCAATCTGTGCGATCTCATTTTGATGGAGTAGAGGCTGCTGATTCCTTAATCGTTGATCCACACAAATGGTTATTTGCTCCATATGATGCGTGCGCACTTATTTACCGCAAACCTGAACTTGCCCGCCAAGTTCACTCACAACATGCCTCTTACCTAGATACATTAAAAGATGGGGCGTGGTCGCCATCTGATTATGCAATTCAATTGACTCGTCGCACACGCGGATTACCTTTTTGGTTTTCTCTTGCTGCCTATGGCACTGATGCATACACCGAAGCGATGGAGCAATCATTAACAGTTGCCCATCAAGCTGCGCAGTTAGTGAAAGCACATCCAGATTTAGAATTAGTATGTGAGCCAGAACTTTCAATCGTTGCATTTACACGCAAAGGTTGGTCAGCAACTGATTATCAAATATGGTCGGACAAATTACTTGCTGATCAAATAGGTTTTATTCCACCGTCATCTCATAAAGGCCAACCAATTTTGCGATTTGCAATTGTCAATCCATGGACGAAAATCAGCGATATTGAAGTGATCCTCTCCACCCTCTAAATCCCACATTTTTCGCGCTCACCCGATACGATTTCCCCCATGTCCGCGCAAGAAGAGTCCACCATGCACGCAGCCCTGAGCGACCTTGAAGTCCGAATCCTGGATTTTGAAGCTAGCTGGTGGCGCTATGCAGGGGCTAAAGAGGCAGCAATCAAGGAGCTATTTGACCTATCGGCTGCCCGCTACTACCAACTTCTCAATGACTTAATCGATCGTGATGATGCTCTAGCTGCCTCTCCCATGCTCGTGAAGCGCCTGCGCCGCCTGCGCGAGGCTCGCATGAACACCCGCATCGCCCGCTAAGCCCACCCACCGTTTTGCGCCTGGGAAATAACTCCCGTAGATTTGGCGTTAGCACTCTCGGGGTGCGAGTGATAATGCCCCCGCTAACTGAACGATTACATGAAAGCGAGCACAACTCATGGCAAAGCAGATTGCCTTTAATGAAGAAGCCCGCCGCGGATTAGAGCGCGGAATGAATATTTTGGCCGATGCGGTCAAAGTGACCCTGGGACCTCGCGGACGAAACGTTGTCCTTGAGAAGAAGTGGGGCGCCCCAACTATTACGAACGATGGTGTTTCCATCGCTAAAGAAATTGATCTAGATGATCCATGGGAAAAGATTGGTGCAGAGCTAGTTAAAGAAGTTGCTAAGAAGACAGATGATGTCGCAGGCGATGGAACAACTACAGCAACAGTTTTGGC
>SXYM01000034.1 GCA_005789205.1 Actinomycetota bacterium
CCCATGATCGAAATACTCAAGATGGATAGCTTCATGAAAGAGGACATAATCCAGGGCGTAGTCAGGGGCGCCTTTTAGTCGGTCAGAGATGCGGATGCTTCGATCCACCCCCGTGCACGAGCCCCAGCGCTCGCGCATGCCCCGCCACACCACCGATGCTGGCCGCAGCCTGATTTCTGGAGCTAGTTGGGTCAAAAGTTCGTCTACGCGTATTGCTAGGCCTTCTTCACTCATCGTGATGGCTGCTTCTTGGGCTCGAATCTTAGCCACCATCTGCGGAACCATCGCCCGTTCATCAGCTTTACTCATTCTGGCCGGGATTGAGACGACAATTCGTCCACCTTGGCGATAGGCGGAGATGTTTTTCTTTCGCCGAGTGGATCTAATAACAATGATTTCGCCTTCGTTGATTCCAGGAAGTGTGTTCTCACTTTCTAGCTCTTCGAATGCTGGGGTATCCATAGAGAGCACGGTATCTCCCATCCCAGAAATGCTTTGGAAACCTCAACCACGTGTTGAGAGATTTTTAAAATTGCCACGAAAAATAAATCTCCCTTACACGAGAAAAACAGGTTGTGTCAATGCCTCTCTCAGTTGATTCTCGGCCCAAATACATTTACGTTACGACTACGAACTCCTCGGATAACTGTTCTATATCAGCAAGGGGAAGGCTGATACAGAATGAGCGGCCGGGGAGTTCGCTTTTCTATCTGTGGCTTTTATAGCCCCGATAAATCATCAGGAATTTCAATACTGACCAAGTAACTTTGTGGCGTTAATAGATCATCTGATGTTGGCAGGATTCCGCTCCAAATTCGATCTCTACCTTCTAGATCTTTGACCTCACGAACTGCTTTCCAAAACGTTGCAGCCTCTCGTGCTAGCTTGGGCGAGACCTGTAAACCAAACATCGTTGCAAATAACTGTTGAGCAGGAGCTGAAGTTGCTCTGCGGCGGCGCAAGGTTTCTTGCAAAGCGACAAGATTAGGAAGTCGCTCTCCTGCAGCAAGTGTGACAACGTCTTCACTCCAGCCATCAATGAGAGCTAGAACAGTTTCTAATTTAGTCAGCGCTGCGCGTTGAGCTGGAGTTTCCTCCGGTGTGAAAATTCCTTCATTGAGTGCAATGCTAAAACTCTCTGGATTAGTTGGATCAAACTCTTTGCCTTCTTCAGATGCGTTATCAAAGACTTCTTGTGCTTGACGCTGAATGGCATCGATATCTATGCGAATTCCTTTTCCATAATCTGAAATTGCTGTGCGGATATAAGAAATTAACCAAGGGTTATGAGCAAATAACCGTGCAACAGCACTCTCACGAAGAGCATGAAAGATGCGAACTTCATCCATGGGAACATTGAGATCCTGTCCCCACTCATCAATATTTTGTGGAACAAGTGCAGGATAAACAGGCTCTACTAATGGCAATCCCACATCGTGGGTGCCAGTAACCGATGCAGCTAAACCGCCAATTGATTGGCCCAGCTGTGTTGCGATTAATGAGCCAATAAATGAGCGCAGCAGCGTGGCAATCATCCCCACGGGAATTTGCATGGCGTTTTCAGCCTCACTTTGGCCAGCTTCTCCATTGGCATTGTTAAGTAGCTCTGAAATCGCTGCAGCTAATCCAATTGCTAATGGCTCAACAGATGTTTGCCAGCCAATAAGTGTTGTGTCGACCCAATCGGTTCTTGCCATTGCAGGATTTCTGGTTGCTGGTGTTTGTGAAAAGAAAGTTGCCTCATTGAGCCATAGCTCAGCAATCGCAAAAGCATCCTCAACCTTTGCCACATCATTAGCGCCAATAGGGGCAGAACCCTTTGCAGTGACAAACTTCTTTGCAGTATCTCGAACAATGTTTTTAGGAAGGGCTTCAGTCGTTGCAGAAAATCCTGGTGCACTCATACCAAGGGCTGAAAACTGTTGTCGGATCTGTTGTTGCATCTGCGCCATCATGGCTGCAAAATCAACTGACTCGCCATCCTTATTTTTTTCAGGGTCATCTGAATTATCAGGTGTAAAACCAAATGGCGACATGTGTAAATCCTCCCAGTGCTGTAACCCGTTAGCCATCTGATTTCTTCCCAAACTCAAAGAGTTATTTGTCAGCGAGTTAATAAAAGGGCATCTTTAGCGCCACGCGCCTTCTGACGATAGGCTGACCCCATGTCTAGCGCCTTTCTTGCACTCATCTGGTGGGTAGTCCCAGCTTTAGCTCTGAGTGGGGCCTTGCTCTATGTTTTATGGGTTACAAAGTTTGAAGGTAAGTTCCAGCAAGAAACCCAGCGCTCAGTTGGCCAGTTTCAGCGCTTTCAAGAGTCCTTGCGCGATTCACAGGCCCGTGATGTTGCAGCAGATACAGTGCAACCTCCAATAACGCAAGGTTCAGTAGTTGGAAATAGCAAAACCCAGATCATCAAGCCGGATGCTTCTGATGATTCTTTTAACGATAATCCTTTTCTGAAAAAATCCTAAAAAGAACTCCTTCAGACTGTGCGCTTTTCACCACTGCCTCGAATAGCTTTAATCATTCTTACGCTCTTTGCCTCTCTAGCACTTATTGCCCCGTTGCCTTATGCCATTGTTCTGCCAGGTCAAGCACAAAATATTTTTAACAAATTAATTACTATTAAAAATCAAAAATCATATCCGGCAAATGGGCGTATTGATTTAATGTCAATTAGGGTAACTAATCCAGACTCTTGGATAATCGGACCAGAAATTATCTATTCATGGATCAAAGCAGACGAGGCCGTTTATCCTCGATCTGCAATATATCCACCTGGAACGACCCAAAAGAGTGAGGACAAAAAAGCCAAAGCCGACATGGTTAACTCACAAGATAATGCTAAAACCGCTGCACTCTCCTTTTTACGATTGCACCCTGAATACGGTGTTACTGTCGATGATTTACATATAAAGAACATCTCATTTGATGTAAAGAAAACCGGTGGGCCAAGTGGCGGATTGATCTTTGCAATTGGCGTTATCGAATTGTTAACTCAAAAGGATCTACTACAAGGACGCCACATCGCAGGAACGGGAACAATCACAACTGATGGAAAAGTCGGCCCCATTGGTGGGATAAACCAGAAAATTTTGGCGGCACGCAAAGCTGGTGCCACACTCTTTCTAGCCCCTGCTGGCAACAGCAGAGATATCGCAAATATCCCCCCTGGAATCAAGGTTGTGACAGTTGCCACCCTGGCCGAGGCCATCGCAGCCCTATAAAGGGTGAGAATGAAGCTTGCGCCCTCTTACGCTAGCGTATGGCCATGACAAGTAATGCAACTCCTCAGTTCAATTTCAAAGGTCGCCGCAGTCCCCTCACGCTAACAATCATAATTTTGGTTGTTCTCTCAGGAGTTCTGCTCTCACTCAGTGGTTTCTATGCTGATTGGTTGTGGTTTAAATCAGTTGATTTCACTTCTGTCTGGACAACAGTTCTCACGACCAAGATTTTTCTCTTTATAGTCGCAGGATTGCTTACTTCATCAATTATTTTGCTTAATATCATCATTGCTTATAAGCGGCGTCCACTTTATGTTCCATTGAGCATCGAAGCAGACAATCTCGAGCGCTATCGCGCACAAATCGAACCAATTAAGCGCTGGGTTGTTCTTGCACTTGCCGTGGGACTTTTCTACTTTGCTGGTACTTCAGGTTCAGCGATGTGGGAATCATGGTTGTTGTTTAAGAACTCAACTAGCTTTGGTGTGAAAGATGCACAGTTCAATATGGATATCTCTTTCTTTGCATTTAAATTACCGTTCTACCAAACATTAATTGCTTGGGCGATTTCTACATTAATTCTTTCAATTATTGCTGCAGCAGTTGTGCATTATCTCTATGGCGGAATCCGCCTACAGGTTCAAGAAGACCGCACAACAGTTGCTGCACGTGTGCAGCTTTCAGTTCTTCTAGGTGGCGTTGTCTTAATGAAGGCAGTTGCCTACTGGTTTGATCGCTATCAATTGGCACTTAAAGAGAGTAAGTTGATTACTGGTCTTACATATACCGATGTGAACGCAACTCTTCCAGCTAAGGCGATTCTTGCTGCGATAGCAGTTGTCTGTGCACTGCTGTTTTTCGCAAATATCATTCGTCGCTCTTGGGTACTACCAGCTGCAGGAACTGCACTCCTTGTAGTTTCTTCTGTCTTGATTGCAGGAATTTACCCAGGTGCTATTCAACAGTTCCAGGTAAAGCCAAGTGAGTCTTCAAAGGAGGCTCCATTTATTCAGCGCAATATCGATGCAACACGCAGCGCATATGGCTTGGATGATGTTGTTATTAGTGATTACCAAGCAACGGTTGCGACAAACACCGGGCAGCTTGCAGATGATGCGGCAACGATAGCCAATATTAGGTTAATGGATCCAAATGTTTTGTCTGCGACCTTTAGACAACTTCAGCAGATTCGTCCGTACTACAGCTTCCCTGAGTCGCTAGATATCGATCGCTACACGGTAGATGGTGTGAAGCGCGATGTTGTTATTGCCGTTCGCGAGCTGAATATTGAAGGAAATCCATCGCGTAACTGGATTAACGATCACCTTGTGTACACACATGGTTTTGGGCTAGTTGCAGCATATGGAAATGATCGAGATGTGGACGGAAAGCCAAAGTTTGCAGTTGGTGACCTTCCTCCAACCGGAGCGTTAGAAAAATTTGAGCCTCGTGTGTACTTTGGTGAGAATGTTCCAAATTACTCAATTATTGGAGGCGTAAAGACCGATACACCAGTTGAGTTTGATTATCCAGATGACACATCACCTAACGGACAGCGTAACTACACCTACACAGGTTCTGGTGGAGTCCCAGTTGGTTCATTACTCCACAAAGTTATCTTCGCTTTGAAGTACCAGGAACAGAGAATTCTTCTTTCAAATCTCATTAATAAAGATTCAAAAATTCTCTTCGAACGTAATCCTCGTAACCGTGTTGCAAAAGTCGCTCCTTGGCTGACCCTTGATGGAGATCCATACCCAGCTCTAGTTGATGGAAAAATCATTTGGATTATTGATGGCTTTACAACAAGTGCTGGCTACCCTTATTCACGCCAGAGCGTGCTTTCAAATGTAATTGCAGATATTCCAAGCTCTGCAACTATTAGTGCCCAGCGAAATCGGACTGTTAATTACATCCGTAACTCCGTTAAAGCTACAGTTGATGCCTACAACGGTACTGTGACTTTGTACGAGTGGAATGAAAAGGACCCAGTTCTAAAGACATGGGCAAAGGCTTTCCCAAACACCATTAAGCCAAAGAGTGAGATCTCTGCCCAGCTTCTAGAACATATTCGCTACCCAGAGGATCTCTTCCGTGTTCAACGTGAAATCCTTAGTTCTTACCATGTTAAGACAGCGGAAGCTTTCTACGGTGGTCAGGATTTCTGGCGCGTACCTCGTGACCCATCAACATTTGGAGCTAACGCATCTGCACAACCTCCTTATTACTTAACACTTCAAATGCCAGGCACAAAGAAGCCTGTATTCTCATTGACTACTCCATTTGTTCCACGTGGTGGTCGTGAAAACCTTTCAGCATTTGCAGTTGTTAACTCAGATCCAGGTCCTGATTACGGCAAAATCTCTGTGCTGCAATTGCCGCGTAACACCAATATTGCCGGTCCATCACAGGTAGCTTCAAAC
This sequence comes from Actinomycetota bacterium, assembly GCA_005789205.1. Taxonomy (GTDB): domain Bacteria; phylum Actinomycetota; class Actinomycetes; order Nanopelagicales; family Nanopelagicaceae; genus Planktophila. The sequence continues at coordinate 5,654 of SXYM01000034.1, forward strand.
TTTGAAGCGAAACCTGAAGTTGCAAATTCATTGTCACTTCTACGTCGTGGTGGCTCTGATGTTGTATTAGGAAACCTGCTCACACTTCCAGTTGGTGGTGGTCTGTTGTATGTGCAGCCTGTTTATGTCAGAGCGACTTCAAACACAGCTGCATATCCATTGCTTCAGAAGGTTCTCGTATCCTTCGGAGATCAAATTGGTTATGACGACACATTAAAGGGTGCACTTGATCAAGTGTTTGGTGGTAACTCTGGAACTGTGGCAGGTGGCTCTTCTAGTGGTACCGCTGGTCAGACGAGTACAAACTCTTCACTTGCAAATTCACTAGCAAGTGCAAAGCAAGCTTATGCAGATGGCCTTGCCGCACTTGCAAAGGGAGATTTTGCAGCGTATGACAAAGCTCAAAAGCGATTGAAGTCCGCTCTTGATGCAGCGATTAACGCACAGAACAAATAGTGATGCACTAAAACAAAAGTAATTACAAAGATAAGGGCCAGATTCATGCGAGTAATTGCATGGATTTGGTCTTTATCTATTGATGCACA
>SXYM01000035.1 GCA_005789205.1 Actinomycetota bacterium
ATCTATCTTGCCTATTTGTTTTGTCTCGCTCGCTGATTTGTGTTCAAAGAGTCCTTCATGGGTGCCAAGTAATATCTTTTTGCCAAATACTTCAACATTATGGATATGCGAGATAGATGCAGTTGCTGGGCTGAGATTTAGGGTGAGCGAAAGAGTAAAGATTAGAACTAGCTTGAATCTGGCCTTCATGCCTCCAACGCTACAGGAAGGTGATATTTTCTCTACTTTTGTTAAGCTTTCTGAGAAAACCTGTCATTTGGTAATCCAGCTCACCTATATTGGTTAATACAAGTTTAATTCTTCAATTTCAAGTTGCTCAAGGCCATCATCAAGCCTACATTCATAGATGTACGGTCATTCTCATTTCCAATCTATCTAAAGGAGTCTTTATGCGCCTTGCTAAAAAAGGTGTAATTGCAGCCCTTGCTGCAGCTTTACTGCTAATGCTCTCAGCATGCGGCAGCGATACTGAAAGTAGTGAACCAATGGCGCAAGAGAGCACAGCGCAGACCATTGTTGATTTAGCCGTTGGTGATTCCAACTTCTCAACTTTAGTTGCTGCACTTGGAGCAGCTGAATTAGTTGATACCTTGGCTGGAGAAGGACCATTTACAGTATTTGCCCCAACTGATGAAGCTTTTGCAGCTCTTCCAGAAGGAGTGCTAGAGGCGCTACTACTGCCTGAGAACAAAGCAACGCTTGCAAAGATCCTCACCTACCATGTCGTTTCAGGGATGGTAATGGCAGCAGATGTCACAGATGGCGATGTTGCAACCGTTGAAGGTCAGACAGTCAAACTCTCGACAATGGGCGGCGGCGTGATGGTTAATAACGCAACTGTAATCGCTGCAGATGTCATGGCATCAAATGGCGTGATTCACGGAATCAATGCAGTGATCCTGCCTCCAGATGTTGATGTGGCATCACTTCTTAAGAAGTAAGTTAAGTAATGGCGTAAAGGTAATGGGGGCCACCTATTTAGGTGGCCCCCATTTCTATCCCTAGAGGAGAAAGGCATCATCATAACTACATGTTTAGGTTTCCGGTTACGAGTTTTCCACTCTGTCTTTGTGAAGGAACTAGTTGCCTGATGAAAAAGCTGCATCGAAGGATGCCTTTGGCGGCTCAATCGCACACATTTTTCGGATAAATTCCAAAGATTCAGGTCCACCAATTAATCGATCCATTCCGGCATCTTCCCATTCAACTGAGATAGGTCCGTCGTATCCGATTGCATTGAGCATACGGAAGCATGCTTCCCATGGAACATCTCCGTGTCCGACCGATACGAAGTCCCACCCGCGACGTGAATCTGCCCATGGCAGATGTGATCCAAGTCGACCATTGCGTCCATTGAGTTGCTTTTTCGATTCTTTACAATCAACATGATAGATACGATCTTTGAAGTCCCAGAGAAAACCAACAGGATCTAGATCTTGCCAGATGAAGTGACTTGGGTCGAAGTTCAATCCGAATGCAGGACGATGATTTATCGCTTCCAAAGTCCGCACTGTTGTCCAATAGTCATAGGCAATCTCTGAGGGATGTACCTCGTGGGCAAACTTAACGCCGACTTGATCGAAGACATCAAGAATCGGATTCCAACGATCAGCAAAGTCCTTATAGCCAGCTTCGATCATTGAAGGTGGTACTGGTGGGAACATTGCCAATGTGTGCCAGATTGAGGAGCCTGTAAAGCCAATAACTACTTTAACGCCAAGTTTTGCAGCAGCACGAGCCGTATCTTTCATTTCTTCAGCGCAGCGCCTTCGAACTCCTTCAGGATCTCCATCGCCCCATAAGCGCGATGGCAATATGCCTTTATGGCGCTCATCTATTGGATGATCACAAACCGCTTGGCCTACAAGGTGATTCGAGATTGCGAATACTTTGAGGTTGTACTTTTTTAGAATCGCATGGCGTCCTTCGATATATCCCGGCTCATTGAGCGCACGATCAACTTCGAAATGATCACCCCAGCATGCGATTTCGAGTCCGTCATAGCCCCAAGATGAAGCTAGACGGCACATCTCTTCAAAGGGCAGATCTGCCCATTGACCGGTGAAAAGTGTTACTGGACGTGGCATTGCATTCTCCTTTTATTTGACCTGCGTGAGTTGAGAATTGTTTCCTGCGCTAACCTCGACGGCGTCAAGGACTTTTTGTACATAGAGACCATCGTTAAAGGATGGCGACGGATTCGTCCCATTTTTGATTGCTGAAACGAAATCATAAATCTCATGCGTGAATGTGTGTTCATATCCGATGATGTGCCCGGGAGGCCACCAGGCCGCTACATAGGGTTGACCGCCATCAGTGGCAAGGACTTTTCGGAAGCCGGCTTCGGATGAGGGGTGAGTGTGGTCGTGAAATAGAAGTTCGTTCATATCCTCGAAGTTGAAATAGATACTTCCTTTAGAACCATTTACCTCGATAGACATCGCATTCTTTCGCCCGGCAGCAAAGCGCGTAGCTTCGAAACTTCCCACTGCTCCGTTTTCAAAGTTTGCGGTAAATAGAGCAGTGTCATCAACTGTTACTGCGCCACGGCCACTTGATGATCCTGCTGTCAAACCAGTGTATGCGCCAGGAAGTGGGCGCTCCTTGATAAAGGTCTTAAGTTGTCCACTGACCGAAGTGATCTTTGACCCTGTGAGAAAATAAGAAGCATCAATTATGTGTGCGGCGATATCACCTAGCGCGCCAGATCCTGCTGTCTTCTTATCAAGTCGCCAGACCAGTGGGAACTCCGGATCTATGATCCAATCCTGTAAGTAATTAGCACGGACGTGGTAAATCGTTCCAAGTCTTCCACTTTCTATAAACTGTTTTGCCACTGCTAGGGCAGGAACACGACGATAATTGAAGGCAACCATTGATTTCACAGAATTCTTTGCGGCCTCATTTGCAGCCTGGGCCATCGCAATGGCCTCTGAGGCATTATTTGCCAATGGTTTTTCACAGATAACATGCTTCCCTGCTTTGAGTGCAGCAATTGCAATCTCCTCGTGGGTATCGCCAGCGGTGCAGATATCAACTATGTCGATATCGCTACGAGCAATTACTTTCTGCCAATCAGTCTCTGCCTCTTTCCAGCCAAAAGTGATTCGAGCCCCTTCTAGCGCATCCTTGCTTCGACCACAGATCAGAGTCATCTCCACTTGTGGAGCATCTGGGAAGAAATGATTAACGCTCCGCCAGGCATGGGAGTGCACCTTTCCCATAAAGCCATACCCGATCATTGCAACACGTAAAGTTTTTGACATACGCCACCCCTTCTAAGCTACGCCTAGATATTTATTTTGTAACTCCGCACTAGAACGTAATTCTTGCGCGGTAACTTTAGCCTGTATCTCCCCACTGGATAGAATTATGATTTCGTCACAGAGTGTGGAAGCAAATTTTAGATTTTGTTCAATCAAAAGAATTCTTTGACCCTGACCTACAAGTTCTTTAAGAGATTTGGCAAGATGTTCAACTATCGCTGGTGCCAAGCCTTCTGATGGCTCATCCATCAATAATAATGATGGATTTGTCATTAAAGCTCGTCCTATCGCTAACATCTGCTGCTCTCCACCTGAGAGCATCGCACCACCATTATTCTTACGCTCAGCCAATCTTGGGAATAACTCATAAACTTTTTTTACTGTCCAATCACCATTTCGTTTTTGTAGAATCTTTAAATGCTCATCAACTGTCAATGATGGGAAAACTCGCCTGCCTTGAGGAACATAACCAACTCCTGCTTGCGCAATTTTTGTTGTCGAAAGACCAGTTAGAGTTATGTCGCCATATTTAATCTCACCCGAAAGAGTTGGATTGAGTCCCATAATCACTTTTGCCAGCGTAGTTTTTCCCATGCCATTTCTACCCATCAGGGCTACTGGCTTTGATGAGACTGACAGGCTCACCCCATGCAGAACTTTCACGCTTCCATATCCTGATTCGATATCAGTAATTAATAAGTCACTCACTGGAACTGCCTAGGTATAGCTCGCGCACTGACTTACTGTTTCTAATTTCATCAGGTGAGCCATGCAAAAATGTCGAACCTTCATGCATGACTATTACTTCATCTGCAACCGAGAGAGCCACTGACATATCATGTTCAATAAGAACTAAGGTCAGATCCTTATCTAAATCCTTTAATAATTCGATTAAACGCCCGCGCTCATTAGGACTTATGCCCGCTGCCGGCTCATCTAGCATCAAGATTTTAGGCTGCATGGCCAAAGCCATGGCCAACTCCAATTGACGGGATTCACCATGAGAAATATCAGAGACCAAGACTTCAGCTTTTTCCAGTAGGTCTACTTTTTTAAGAATCTGAGTACTCTGTAACTGCAACTCCTCCGAAACTGAAGGGTTTGCAAGCCAACCAATTTTTCTTATACCAAGTGCCTGCCTAAGGGCTACGAATAAATTTTCTCTTAAAGTCAAGCCTTGAAAGAGCTTAGAGGTTTGAAAGGTCCTGGCAACTCCCATTTGAGCCCTACTATGTGCAGGTTGATTTGAGACATCTTGATCAAAGATTTTAATTGATCCACTACTTAGCGGATATACGCCGGTGATTAGGTTAAACAGTGTTGACTTACCAGCTCCATTGGTACCAATAATGGTGATTCGTCGGCCGTGGCTGACATCAAAGCTGATGTCAGCCAC
>SXYM01000036.1 GCA_005789205.1 Actinomycetota bacterium
GCCACATGGTGGATTCGCCAGGCTATTACCCGTGCGATGGCTGATCAGGCCCGCACAATCCGTATTCCTGTTCACATGGTTGAAGTTATTAATAAGTTGGCACGTGTTCAGCGCCAGATGCTTCAAGATCTAGGTCGCGAACCGACCCCAGAAGAGTTAGCTAAAGAGCTGGATATGACACCTGAAAAGGTTGTCGAAGTTCAAAAGTATGGCCGTGAACCAATTTCACTTCACACCCCACTAGGTGAAGAAGGAGATTCTGAGTTCGGTGATTTGATTGAAGACTCTGAAGCTGTTGTTCCAGCTGATGCGGTTTCATTTACATTATTGCAGGAGCAGTTGCACTCAGTTCTAGATACTTTGTCAGAGCGTGAAGCTGGTGTGGTTGCGATGCGCTTTGGTTTAACTGATGGTCAACCAAAGACTTTGGATGAAATTGGAAAGGTCTATGGCGTTACACGTGAGCGTATTCGCCAGATCGAATCCAAGACAATGTCTAAGCTTCGTCACCCTTCACGCAGCCAGGTTTTGCGCGACTACCTCGACTAAATCATGGATAAGCCATCGATTTTTGTTAATCCCAAAAGCGGATCTATCAAGATTAGCGGTGAAGTTGATCTTGTTGATGTAGATGGCAAGGTCATCGAAAGCCTTACTAATCCCAAGCTCTGTGGTTGTGGGCTCTCTAAAGATAAACCGTGGTGTGATTCATCCCATGGAGAGTATGTAAAAATCGTTGCGCAGCAACTTCGAAATGCCCGCGAATTAGTAAAGCCGTCCAATCTTTTTGGTGCCACACCCGTTCGTGCAAGAGAGATTCGCGAGATTGAACTTAAGTACCGTCTTGAGCATGAAGAAGTACTTGTGGGCGTCAAGCTCGGGGGAGCGCTGGATTCAACAAAGAAAGATGACCCTACATACATAAATATTTTTGGGTATTTAACCGATGTAATGCAGTGCATAGATTCATTACACACTGCATCTTTTATTTATCCACGGGCAGAGGCCGAAGTTGTCTTTAAGCTAAGCAAAGAGATAAATGGTGAGATTGACCCATCAGAAGTTCTCGATTACGTGAGCCATGTTGCAGCAGGTATGGAGATTCTTGATTATCGCTTTGGTGAAGTTGAGGCCTATGCAGAAGATTGCATTGCAGATAATGCAGGTGCTGCAGCTTTTGCATATGGTGCATGGGTGCCTGCGCATCCAGAGAAATTAGATGCATTAATGGCCGAAGTATTTATTAATGGGCAATTAACTCAATCAGTACCGTTAACAGCAATTCAAGGTAATCCTTGGATGGCAGTAGTTGAAATTTCTAAAGTATTAGCGGCAACGGGTGTGAAGTTGGCTGCTGGATCAATAATCTTTAGCGGATCTGCAACAACAGGAGTTCCCATGATTGCAGGCAACAACTATCGAATTGATATTAAAGGATTAGGAAAGGTGGAGATAAAAGCTAGTTAGCTGGAGCCTCGACGAGTTTTTGGCTCTCATCGACAATCTTTGCAGCAACAACCTTTAGCTTCTCGGCATATTCCTTGCCATGGTGAGCACAGAACAGGAGTTCTCCGCCATTAAGAAGCACGGCGCGAACATAGGCCTGGGCTCCGCAGCGGTCGCAACGGTCAAGGGCGTTAAGAGGTACTGATTCGAGCATCAATTGTTCTGACATATCTCTCTCCGTTCGTGCGTTGTGTCTTACTTCCTATGGAACATCAAACCATGTCTGGATATTCCCCGCTCGTTAAAATTTAATTATTTTCGTTAAATTGATGTTAATTTGCTGGTCAAATATCGATATTTCCAGTATCTGAGACGTATTCGGCGCGCTTGCAACTCATTTGCGCCTTCGGGCGATAACCTTTCGCCCCGTGGCTGAAAAAGATATTGCGACAAATGTGCAGGATAGCTATACCGCAAAAGATCTAGCCGTTTTAGAGGGCTTAGATGCCGTTCGCAAGCGCCCAGGTATGTATATCGGCTCCACTGACTCACGTGGTCTTATGCACTGCTTGTGGGAAATAATTGATAACTCAGTCGATGAGTCTCTGGCTGGCCATTGTAAGAAAATTGAAATTAATCTTGAATCAGATGGTTCTGTTGAAGTCCATGATGATGGCCGCGGAATTCCTGTTGATAAAGAATCTAAGACTGGTTTAACTGGTGTTGAAGTTGTACTAACAAAGCTGCATGCCGGTGGAAAGTTCGGTGGCGGTTCATATGCAGCCTCCGGTGGTCTGCACGGTGTTGGTGCATCTGTTGTGAACGCACTTGCATCTCGCCTTGATGCTGAAGTTGATCGTGATGGAAAGATTTACTGGATGTCGTTCCAACGCGGTGTTGCAGGAATCTTTGATGGTGATGGACCAAAAGCTCCATTTGAACCAAAGTCGGGATTGCGCGTTATTGGCAAAATCTCTAGCAAAGTTACTGGCACGCGTATTAAGTGGTGGAGTGATCGCCAGATTTTCCTTAAAGAGGCAGAGCTTGATCTAGAGGAAATCTATGCACGTGCTCGCCAGACTTCTTACTTAGTTCCAGGTTTAACCCTGATTGTTAATGACAATCGCACAAAGACAAAAACAACAGAGACTTTCTTCCACAAGAGTGGAATTACTGAATACTGTAATTTCTTACAACCTGATGAAGCCGTGGGCGATGTCATTCGTATTTATGGCACAGGTCATTATCAAGAGACTGTCCCTGTTTTGGATGACAAGGGCCATATGGTTTCAACTGAAGTTGAGCGCGATATGGAAGTTGATATCGCCATGAAATGGGGCAATGGATTTGAGACCACCCAGCGCTCATTCGTAAACATCATTGCTACCCCTAAGGGTGGAACCCACGTACTGGGATTTGAGCGCGCATTAGTCAAGGTCGTTAATGAGGCGCTTCGCTCTACTAAGACTCTTTCCAACAAAGAACTCGATGTCATAAAAGATGATGTCATCGAAGGTTTAACTGCTGTCGTCACCGTTCGAATGTCTGAACCACAGTTTGAAGGTCAGACGAAGGAAGTTCTAGGAACAGCTGCTGCCACACGAATCGTTTCAGCAGTTGTGGCAGATAAGATGAAAGAGTATTTCAATACTTCAAAGCGAATTGATAAAGCTAATGGGCGTTTGGTACTTGAAAAAATTGCAGCAGCTTCTCGCACACGTATTAGCGCTCGTGCACATAAAGATCTACAACGCCGCAAAAATGCATTGGAATCATCATCTCTTCCAACCAAGCTTTCAGATTGTCGTTCTGAAGATGTGACTCGCACAGAGCTATTTATTGTGGAAGGTGACTCAGCACTTGGCACTACCAAGGCAGCACGTAACTCTGAGTTCCAAGCGATTTTGCCTATTCGTGGAAAGATTCTTAATGTTCAGAAAGCATCACTTTCACAGATGCTAGAAGATAAAGAGTGCGGATCAATTATTCAGGTTATTGGCGCAGGCTCTGGAAAGTCATTTGAACTAGATGAATCCCGTTATGGCCGCGTTATCTTGATGTCAGATGCTGACGTTGATGGGGCACACATCCGATGCTTGCTACTAACTTTGATGTATCGATATATGCGCCCTCTTATTGATTCTGGCCGTGTTTTTGCTGCTATCCCACCTCTACACCGCATTGAAGTAATGGGCGGGGGAGGAAAGAAGGGTGAATACATCTACACTTATAGCGATGATGAGATGAAGAAAATTACTGCAGATTTAAAGAAGAGCGGAAAGCGTTGGAAAGAGCCTATTCAGCGCTATAAGGGCTTAGGCGAAATGGATGCAGATCAGCTGCGAGAAACAACAATGGACCCAGATGCCCGCACACTTCGTCGCATCACAGTCTCAGATGCTACAGCAGCCGAGGCGATGTTTGAACTCTTGATGGGCAGTGATGTTGCCCCACGCAAGGACTTTATAGCCAACGCCGAGATTGATCGCGAACACATCGACGCTTAAAACTCCAATGATAAGTTTGGGGTAGATGGCTCTGTAGAATTTACTCATGTTGGTATTTGACCTCAAACACTTATTTTTTGGGATTTTTGCTGGAGTTTGTGCTTATGCTTTTGGCAGACGTGTACTGCCATGGATGTTGCTTGGCTACATAGGAACTTACTGGATTCTTCTAGCCTTGATGCTATCTCCTAAGAAACCACGAACACCACTCAAGCAGTGGAATCCAATTACGGAGTTAAAGCGGAAAGAAAAATAACCCTAATCAATAGACACTAGGTCGAAGTACTCCTCTTTCCATAAATCTTCATCGCCATCTGGCAACAGAATTACGCGCTCAGGCTTAAGTGATTGCACAGCACCCTCATCGTGAGAAACCATGATGACTGAGCCTTGATACTCAGCAAGTGCTCCAAGGATTTCAGCGCGAGATGCCGGATCTAAGTTATTTGTTGGCTCATCTAGAAGTAATACGTTAGCTGCAGAGACAACTAGGACAGCTAGAGCAAGGCGTGTTCGCTCACCACCGGATAAGACATTGACGGGTTTATGAACATCATCGCCTATGAATAGGAATGAACCTAAGGTGTTACGAGCTTCTGGTTCGCGCAGATCTGGTGTTGCAGACATCATGTTTTCTAAAACTGTGCGCTCAAAGTCCAAGGACTCATGTTCTTGGGCGTAGTAACCGATCTTTAGGCCGTGACCCTTTTCAACTTTTCCGGTATCAGATTCAAGTTCACCGGCCAGAATTCTCAGAAGTGTTGTCTTTCCAGCACCGTTGAGACCAAGGATGACAACGCGAGATCCCTTGTCAATCACACAAGAAACATCTGTAAAGATTTCAAGTGAGCCATAAGATTTTGAAAGCTCTTCACCAGAAAGGGGAGTCTTGCCACATGGGGCAGGAGTTGGAAAGCGAAGTCGTGCAACTTTGTCATTGACCCGAACATCTTCTAAGCCACTGCGCAGCTTTTCGGCTCTGCGTAACATGCCTTGGGCTGCAGTTGCCTTGGATGCCTTTGCACGCATCTTCTCGCCCTGCTTCTGCAAAATCTCTGCACGCTTTTCAGCGTTAGCGCGCTCCTTCTTACGGCGGTGTTCATCTTGTTCGCGCTGGAGAAGGTATGCCTTCCAACCCAAGTTATAGACATCGATAACGTTGCGGTTGGCATCGAGATAGAAAACTTTATTAACAACGGTTTCAATCAAGTTAACATCGTGGGAGATGATGACAAGGCCGCCAGAGTATTTAGCTAAAAACTCGCGCAACCACATAATGGAGTCAGCATCTAAGTGGTTAGTTGGCTCATCAAGCAGCAGAGTCTCAGCACCACTAAATAGAATGCGAGCTAACTCAATACGACGGCGTTGACCACCAGAGAGTGTGGAGAGTTCATGTCCAAAGACAGCCTCTGTTACACCTAAAGATGTTGCAATCGCTTCTGCTTCAGCAGTTGCTGCATAACCACCGGCGGCGCTGAACTCATGTTCAACACGGGTGTAACGATCCATTGCTTTTTCAAGGGCTTCACCTTGGGCAGTTGCCATCTCTTCTTCCACTGCGCGCATGCGATGTGAAATCTGATCTAAATCACGGGCAGAGAGAATGCGCTCGATTACTGTGCCAGGCTCATCACCTGTGCGCGGATCTTGTGGGAGGTAACCAATTTTTCCTGTGCGATTTACCGCGCCACCTGCCGGCATAGTTTCACCAGCTAATACTTTTGCAAGAGTTGATTTACCTGCACCGTTTCTACCCACAAAACCAATGCGGTCACCGCTATTGATGCGCACAGTTACGCCTTTAACCAGCAGGCGAGCGCCTGCTCGAAGTTCTAGCGCTTGGGTTGAAATCACGCCGTAGTTTAACGCTTAGAGCTTAGGCAGCGCCAATTCGAGTTTTTCTGGGGGTTGCAAATGACTTACCAACTGCAGTTAATTCATCTGAAACCTGTGCTTTGATTGCATCTTCACTTTTTAGCAGTTTAGTCAGTTCTGCAATCGTTGCTTTTAACTCTTTTTGCTCTGTTTCAAGTTCTAGCTTGCTCATTTTAGTTAAACGACGAAGTGGCATATCCAAGATATAGGTAGTTTGTTCATCATTTAACTTAAAGTCCTTCATCAACTTCTCTTTAGCAGCTGCTGCATCATCGCTGCCACGGATAATCTTGATGACCTTATCAATATCTATAATCGCTTTTAAGAGACCATCGACAAGAGTAAGGCGTCCTTGAGCCTTTGCTTTGCGGAACTCAGAGCGACGGCGAACAACTTCAATGCGGTGCTCGATGAAAACTTTAAGCAGCTCTTTTAATCCAAGAGTCTGAGGTTTTCCCTTCACCAATGCCACAGCATTGATGGAGAAGGCATCTTCCATAGGAGTAAGTGCATAGAGCTGTTCCAGGACTGCTTCTGGTTCAAAACCGTTCTTAATCTCAATAACTACGTTGGTGCCAGTCTGGCCATCAGTTAAATCGATGATGTCGCTAATTCCTTGGATTTTCTTAGCTTTAACAAGGGCGGCAATGCGCTCAACTACTTTTTCAGGTCCGATTGTGAAGGGGAGCTCTTTAATGACAATTCCCATTTTTCGTGATGAGACCTTTTCGATCTCAACACTTGCTCGGACTTTAAATGAGCCTTTACCTGTTGCATACGCCTCGCGCACTCCATCAAGACCAACAAGTTCACCGCCCGTTGGAAAATCTGGACCAGGAACATATTTCATTAACTGCTTAACTGTGGCAGTTGGATTTTCAATTAAAAATTTAGTTGCAGCGATTACTTCGCCTAGATTATGTGGAGCCATGTTGGTGGCCATACCCACAGCAATTCCAGAACCGCCGTTAACGAGCAGGTTGGGATAGGCAGCAGGAAGAACGAGAGGTTCAGCTAATTGGCCGTCATAGTTAGGACCAAAGTCAACGGTGTTCTCATCGGCTTCTGCAACCATAGCCATTGCAGCAGATGCAAGGCGGGCTTCGGTATAACGCATCGCTGCAGGACCAGCATCAAGTGAGCCAAAGTTTCCGTGACCATCAATGAGTGGAAGGCGCATTGAAAAAGATTGCGCCATACGAACGAGTGCGTCATAAATTGCACCATCTCCGTGAGGGTGCAATTTACCCATAACTTCACCAACAACACGTGCACTCTTAACATGTCCTCGCTCTGGGCGAAGTCCCATATCTGCCATTTGATGCAAGATGCGACGGTGAACTGGTTTTAAACCATCACGTGCATCAGGAAGTGCGCGTGAATAAATTACTGAGTATGCATACTCAAGAAAAGATTCAGAAACTTCCTTTGAAACATCGATATCAACGATCTTGCCTGGGTATTCACCAGGTTTTGGACCAAGCGGTTTCTTACCCTTTGCCGCAGTTTTCGCGGGAGTCTTTGCAGTTGCCATTGGAGCATTGTGCCAAGAGAGTTGCTTAATCTAGGGGAGGGCGCGCCCCAACAGTTGCTACACACTTTGCCGCAAGTGCAGTTCCGGCTGAAAGGGATGCTTCTAAATCATTTGTTTCTAGCCATTTTGGAATAAATCCAGCAGCAAAAGAATCTCCAGCACCTGTTGTGTCGACCACATTAGTAGTGACGGCTGACACCTTTGCAAAGATGTCACCGTGAATGGCCATAGCGCCGCGAGAACCTAATTTGATGACAACAAGTGGTGTGTAAGCAGTTAGATTCTTCTCTGCCGTTTCAACATCTTTAGCATCACCTAGATAGAGAGCTTCTTCTGAGTTAAGCAGAATTCCATCCATGAGTTTGACCCAGGATAGAACTTCATCACGGGAGACAATCTTCATCGCTCCAGTTGTGGTTGGATCAAAATAAATTGGCTTTCCAGCTGCCTTAATCTTTGCAATCATGGAAAGAACTGAGTCGCGGCTACGAAAATCTAGTAATGCATAACCGCTCAAATACACTCCGTCTACACCATCTAACGGTGGAAGGTCGCTTACTTCAAGATCGGCATTAGCCCCGTTATCTGGAAACATTGTGCGCTCACCATTGGCATCTACCAAGATAACCACGACACCGGTTGGACGGCCTGAATGCATCAAATTCATGTGTTCCACGCCGTATTTATCTAAATCAGAGATAAGGGCAAAACCAACGGGATCATTGCCAACTCGGGCAACTAACTGAGCTTTGGAGTGCGTGCGAGTAATCCAGGTTGAAACATTTGCAGCTTGCCCGCCTGGGTGACTTGAAATTCTGCTGGCAGTGTCATTGCCATAGTTAATTGGCTCTTTGAGCTGGGAAATAACATCAAGGGCTAGATCTCCAATACACAATATCTTTTTCATTTTATCGCCATCGCAATATCTGCAGCTAGTGCGCAGTTGGATTTAATGATTTCAGTATTTATAGTAAGTGACTCACCTTTGCTGGCGGTGTGGAAATGTTCAAGTAGATATGGTGTTACATACTTTCCATCAATTCCATCGCGGGCGGCATTTGCCATACCAGTTGCCAAGATTTCATCATGGCGTGCTTTATCCATCTGCTTCTCGACTGGATTAGTAACGATCAAAGCGTGGTTAGAGGTTACAACTTGGCTTCTTGCTTTAATAATTGCGGCGATCTCTTGGGCTGAGTCAACGCGATGCTCAATTTCAAATCCTGAATCAGTTAAGTAGAAACCAGGGAAGCGGTTAGTTTTATAACCAACAATGCCAATAGCAAGGGTTTCAAGGCGCTCTAGCGTGGCATGAACATCAAGAATAGATTTTACTCCAGCACAAACAATAGTCATATCTAAGTGTGAGAGCGCAGTTAAATCTGCAGATTCATCGAAGGATTCATGGGCACCTCTGTGAACGCCGCCAAGACCACCGGTTGCAAATACTTTGATTCCAGCTATTGCTGCGATGTGAGCGGTTGCTGCAACAGTAGTTGCGGCGCTTTTGCCTTGTGCAATGATGATGGCTAAATCTCGACTAGATGCTTTAGAAATATCATCACGATTAGCGATTGCATTTAGTTCACTTGCTTCAAGACCGATATGAACAATGCCATCAAGGAGTGCGATTGTGGCTGGGACAGCTCCACGAGCTCGAATAATGCTTTCGCACTCTTGGGCAACTAAAAGATTGGATGGGCGTGGCAAACCATGGCTAATAATCGTAGATTCGAGTGCAACGATGGGTGTTCTGGCTGCAATTGCAGCAGAAACCTCAGTTGAATACTTAATTGCACTCTTCATGGGACAACCTTAGCCGATGTAATGAGAAGATATGAACGTGCATTTATCCCAGATAACTCCATCGATCTTTACATCCTTGGGGCTATCGACTTCTGAAGACTATTTAGCGATGGGCCCTTCACCCAGTGGGCGTGAACTTCTATTTCTTATCGATGGCTTTGGCGAAGATGTCATTGAAAAATACCCAGATGCCATGCCAACTATCGCCCGGCTTACAAAGTTTTCAACTATTCAAACTTCTTTTCCATCAACTACTGCAACCTCATTAGCAACACTCATGACAGGAACTTTGCCTGGCGTACACGGAATGCTCGGTTACACCGTGCAAGTTCCACGCAGTGGTGGTCGCATTCTTAACGCTCTTAAATGGGATGAGCGTGTTGATCCAATTAACTGGCAGCCAGTTCCCACATTATTTGAGCGCGCAGTAGCACAAAACATTAACGTCACACATGTTGCCGCCAAGCGCTATGAGAACTCCGGCTTTACACGAGCAGTCTTTCGCGGGGCCAACTACAAAGGTGCAAATGTTGCAGCAGATTTAATTGCAGAGACTAAGGCGGCTCTGCAAAAAACACCTTCTTTTGTCTATCTCTACGTCAATGATTTAGATGTAGCTGGTCACAGTGATGGCGTTGGAAGTGAGAAGTGGTTAGCAGCCCTTTCCATGATTGATCAGATGTTTTCAAACCTCATGAAAGATATGCCACATGGCACCCGCATTTGGCTTACATCAGATCATGGAATGGTGAATGCAAGTGAGAAGATAATTATTGGACAAGAGAATCCCTTATTAGAGGGTGTGGCAGTTATTGGGGGAGAGCCAAGAGCAAGACATCTCTATCTCTCACCAGAAAATGACAGCGTGAGTGCACGCAATGAACTTGCCAGCAGATGGCAGGAGTATTTGGGCGAAAGAGCAACTGTTCTTACTCGCGAAAGTGCAATCGCATCAGAGTTATTTGGAAGTGATGTGAGTGCTGATGCATTAGATCGCATGGGTGAAGTTATTGCTATTGCCCAGAGAGAGGTTGTTTTACTTGATCCAGAGCGGGCTGAAAAAGAAGGTGCGATGATGGGACACCACGGCGGAGATAGTGAGATTGAATCTAAAGTTGGATTGCTAACTACAACTTTAAGTTAATTACTGATCTTCAGTAGGTTTGATACCGAACATAATTTCATCCCAGCTAGGAACCTTTGCTCGAGCAACAACACCATCGCGCGCAGCCTCATCATCTGGGAGCTCACGAATAACTGCCAAGCGAGGAACTTCTGGCATAGGGGTGATCTCTTCACGCAAGGAAGGGTGATTTGCATCTGAGTAGACAAGTCCCGGTGCTGGCATCTGACGTGCTGGTGGTTCATCGCCCATCATCCATCGTGCATTCTCATCCATAGAGGTCAGTGTGCGACGAGTTGTGTCAAAGTTCCATTGCGCAATTCCCACACCACTGGTGTTTGGGTAATGCAGTTCCACAGTCCAAGTTGAATCTTCATGGCGCCATGCGTTCCAGGAAAGATCTGAAAGATCGATATTGCGAGGTGCAAGGCGGGAAACAACTACACCTAACAAGTTAACTGGATCGCGGCTTCCTTCTTTGCGAACAGAGACTTGTTGTGCTTGATTAATGATGTAGATGCGCTCTTGCAAGATTGGACCAGAGAAGCGTTCGATTTTTTCAATCGGAATATTATTTTCGCGTGCTAACTCTTCAGCTAACTCACCAGCCCGCAAGCGGCGCTGAATCTCTTTGATAGAAATTGTGTCGGCTTCTTGTTCTGGAACTGCTGAAAGACGAGGTTGATTAACTGTGGCACGCAATGTGTCGCTGATGCGAACAGTGAACTCATTGCCATCATTATCATGCAGGGACAAGTGAGTACCGTCCTCACTCTTGCCCTTTAATCGAAGCTCAGTCACGGTTCAGAGAGTAATGGATGAGCCCCTTGTAAACCCGAAAATAGGGCAGTGTGGCTAATAAAGCTGCAGACATAAATCCCAAGGGCACCCAGAAAGCGCTTTGCGCCCCGTAGGTATCGATGACCCATCCGCCAAGGGCACTAGAAATTGCACCACCTAACGGCATACCGGCAACTACCCAAGTAAATGATTCAGTGATCTGTTCACTGGGAACGACTTCTTGCACAACACCATAAGCATTAACAATCAATGGCGCGATTGCAAAGCCATTAAAGAAAAGGGCAATAGCTAGCCAGAATATTGAATCCACAAATATAAATGGAATCGATAGAGCAGTTAGGGCAGTTAAAAAGATTAGAAAACGGCCAACGTAAGGAGTTTTCCATTTTATAAGCCCATTAATGATGGCCATGACTGCGCTGCCAGCTGCCCACAGACCTAGCAGTAATCCAGAGTGGGATTTCTCTCCTTGGCTTTCTGCAAATCCAACAACTGTAATTGAGATAGCTCCAAAGAAGCCGCCAGTAAAAGTTGTGGCAAGTGCTATGGCCTGAACGATTGGGATTCCAATTACTGGGGGATGTGGATCCTTAACTCGTACCGGAGATGGTGGTGGCTCAGTTGCCCGTTGCATTGCAAAGAGTGGCAGACCAATTGACATCAAAATCATTCCAGCAATCAGACCAGCAGCTGGTGCAATCGAAGTTGCACATGCTGTGGCAGTAATTGGACCAACAATAAAGACAACTTCATCCATGAGTGCTTCATAAGAGTAAGCGGTGTTGACTACATGCTTATCTGTTTCATCTTCAGCTGTTGTTGATTTATCAGGACTTAAGACATGAAGCCAACGGCGGCGCACTAACCCACCAGTATTTATAGAGGCAAGCTCAGCCACAATGATGGAAGCAAACCAGGTCCAGACTGGCGCTCCATTCATCACGAGTGCAATAAAGAGTGATAGACCAATGATTTTCATAGGCACGACTCGCATTAACATCTTTCGTTGCCCAATGCGATCTGCAAGTCTTGACCAAAATGGATTTGCAATTGAAATTACTATTGAGGCAACAGCGCTCAGTGCCCCAGCCAATGCATAGGAATCACTGACTGCAACAACAATAAAAATCAGGGCCAATGAATCCATGGAAATCGGCATTCGGCCAATGAGGCCTGAAATAGAAAACTTCATCGCTCCCGGTGTGCGAAACAGGGTTGTATATGCCGAGAACATGTCTCACATCCTACGACAGGGTTAGGATGTGCAAGTGAGTATTCATGATGAACTCTTAGCGCTGGCTTTGGATATTGCCAAGCAAGCTGGCCGTTTATTGGTTGATCGCCCAGCTTCTTGGGAGTTAACTTCTAAGTCGACGGCAATAGATATTGCAACGCAGATGGATGTTGCAAGTGAAAAACTCATTGTTAACGCCATTCTTGCCGCCCGCCCAGATGATGGAATCATTGGTGAAGAAGGCGCGGACAGGGTGAGTACATCCGGTTACACCTGGGTGATAGATCCAGTAGATGGAACTGTTAACTATTACTATGGTCTACCTGGTTGGAACATCAGCATTGCAGTTAAAGATTCTCAGGGCACAGTGGCAGGTGTGGTGCATGCACCCACTATTGATGCTACATGGCATGCAACCCGTGGTGGCGGTGCTTTCCTTAATAATCTGCCTATTTCCTGCAATGACCCTATTGAATTAGAACGTGCCTTAATTTCGACTGGATTTGCATATGATGTGAAAGATCGGATTAATCAATTGCATTTAGTCAATAAGTTGCTGCCAAGAGTTCGAGATTTTCGAAGAATAGGTGCAGCCGCAGTTGATATTTGTTGTGTGGCAACGGGAATGGTGGATGGCTACATCGAAACTGGGTTAAAGGAGTGGGATTTAGCGGCAGGGGCTCTGATTGCCACTGAAGCTGGGGCAGTTGTCACTACACATTCATGGCGGGGGATGGAGTTAACGGTGGTTGGCGGTGCCCACCTGCATGCTGGACTCATGCGGGAGATTCCCGCCTAGCTGTACCCGATTTACGCTCAAGGCCCCATCTGTGGCAAGATACGCAGTCTGCACCTGCCAAAGCCGGTGCTTAAGAGATGAAGATAAAAAAGGACGAATTCCATGAACATTCTTGACGCCGTAGATGCAGCATCGCTGCGCAAAGACATCCCACAGTTTCGTGCTGGTGATGAGCTCAAGATTCATGTCCGTGTTATCGAAGGTAGCAAGAGCCGTCTTCAGGTTTTTCAGGGAATCGTTATCCGTCGCCAAGGTGATGGAGTTCGTGAAACTTTCACAATCCGTAAAGTTTCTTACGGTGTTGGCGTAGAGCGCACATTCCCTGTTCACACACCAGTTATTGAAAAGATTGAACTAGTAAAGAAGGGCGAAGTTCGTCGCGCCAAGCTTTACTACCTACGCGATCTACGCGGTAAGGCTGCAAAGATTCGCGAAAAGCGCGATGGCGTTGAAGGTTACGGTGATGGAATTCTTTCAACACCAGAATCAATCGCAGCTGTAGTTACTGCAGCTCCTGTTGTTGAGGAAGTTATTGAAGCGCCAGTTGTAGAGGCAGTTGTAGAGGCTCCAGTAGTTGAGGCTGTTGTTGAAGCTCCAGTTGCTGAAGAAGTTGTTGAAGAAACTCCTAAAGCCGAATAATCAACTCCATGCGTCGTAAGGGTTCCCTTCTTCGGGAGCTCCCAATCCTTGTTGTAGTGGCACTTGTTGTCTCCCTGTTTATAAAGACTTTCTTAGTTCAGTTTTTCTATATTCCTTCGGGCTCAATGGAAAACACTCTGCAGATTAAGGACCGAGTTGCTGTAAATAAAGTCCCATTCCTTTCGCGCAATATCGCCCGTGGTGATGTTGTTGTATTCCGCGATCCCGCCGGCTGGTTACCTGAAAATGTTGATTATTCAACAAACAAATATGTTTCTAAGTTAAAGACAGGATTAGTTGCAGTTGGTGTATTGCCTAATCCAGCTAAACAGTACTTAGTTAAACGCGTCATTGGTGTTGGGGGAGATCGTATTGTGTGCTGTGACAAGACTGGTCTGTTGACAGTCAATGGAACTGCAATCAAAGAGCCTTATATCTATGCTGGAAATAAGCCAAGTGAATTGAATTTTGATGTCACGGTCCCCAAGGGAAAGTTTTGGGTAATGGGAGATCATCGCAATGCAAGTGCGGACTCTAGATATCACCAAGACGATATCAATAAAGGTTTTGTTCCTCTATCACGCATTACTGGCCGAGTTGTTGCAGTTATCTGGCCCCTGAAGCACATTACTTATGTTCCACAAATCAACGTTTTAAAGTAGTTCTCTATGAAGGTTATTGAGCAACTGCTCATTCAATCAGGAATCTCTCCTATTGCCGGCGTTGATGAAGCAGGACGCGGGGCATGTGCTGGCCCATTAGTTATTGCAGCTGTTGTTTTAAAAGATCCTTTTGCGCCAGAGCTTACACCTGTTCGAGATTCAAAAGAGATTAGTGAAGGCAAGCGCGAAGAAGTATTTGAACTTATTGAATCCATTGCATCAAGTATTAGCGTGGTGGTTGTGCCAGCGCAGGAGGTTGATGCACGTGGTGTTCACGCAGCAAATCTTGATGGCATGCGCAGAGCCGTTAACGCTCTGGATGTAGCACCAGCCTATGTTTTAACTGATGGATATGCCATTGAAGGTTTAGGTCTTCCAAATTTAGCGGTGTGGAAAGGCGACCAAGTAGTCGTCAGCATTAGCGCAGCCTCGGTCATTGCAAAGGTAACTCGTGATCGCATTATGCGTCAGATGGATACAGAGTTTCCGCTCTATGGTTTTGCAGGACATAAGGGATACATAACTGCAGCACACACGCAGGCCCTGAATGAACATGGTCCTTGTGCGCAGCACCGCCACTCTTTTTCAAATATTGCTGCACTTATTCACAAGCAGTAACGTAATTTAAGCTTTTTATCACCCGTCAGATTTAACGTGGCGCCTTATGTACATACAAACTCCTGCATTTTTGACCCCCTTTGAAGCCCGCGCCATTCTCTTTTCATGCATTGAACCTGGACATTTCTTCTGGAGCGCTGAGATTTCTGCCCACGGTCCACTCAAAGTTTTGGAATCCATACTTTCTGCAAACTATCCAGCTGAGAAGATAAAATCCATCATTGATGCGATACGTGTTGCTGACGTAGGTCAGATTCTCAATGAGATTGAAAAAGCTGGGGCGAAGTTCTTAACTCCAGAGCACGAGCATTGGCCGATAGGTGTCAATCAACTTGTCAATCCACCTATCGGATTAATTGTCAAAGGGGAGTCGACGTCTCTGATAACTGACTCATTAGCAATCGTTGGATCACGCAAACCCACAAATTACGGGGCAAATGTTGCAAGTGAGTTTGCTCGTGGTTTTTCAGATCTAGGATGGACGATTATTAGTGGGGGAGCATATGGAATTGATTCCTATGCCCATCGTGCAACCCTTCAAGCAAATGGAAGAACGATTGCGGTTCTGGCAACGGGGATTGAAGTGGCCTATCCGAAATCGAATCAAAAACTATTTAATGAGATCAGCACACAGGGTGCATTGATCAGTGAACTCATGCCATATGAGAACGCTATGCCATCTAGGTTCCTTGTGCGAAATCGTTTAATTGCATCGATAGCCAAAGCAACCTTGGTGGTTGAAGCGGCCTATAAAAGTGGTTCACTTCGCACCGCACACGATGCCGCCGAACTTCTTCGCCCAGTTATGGCAATTCCTGGACCGGTTAACTCTGCAATGAGTCAGGGATGTCATCGCTTAATTAGTGAACGTGCCGCAGAGTTGATCACATCTGTTGCAGATGCAGTGGAGTTCATAGGTGCAAATTAATGAGAGAATATGCCTATGAGTGATTTCCGTTCGGGCTTCGTTGCCATTGTTGGCCGCCCTAACGTTGGAAAATCCACTCTCATTAACGCTTTAGTTGGTAGCAAGATTGCAATCACTTCACATCATCCCAACACCACCCGTAGTGCTATTCGCGGAATCGTCCATGGATATGACTTCCAAGCGGTTTTGGTTGACACACCTGGAGTTCATAAGCCAAAGACTTTATTAGGCCATCGCCTTAACGCAGTTGTTGATCAATCTATGGATTCAGTTGATGTTGTGATTTTGTGTATTCCAGCTGATGAAACATCCGGTGCTGGAGATGTATACATCGCTCAAGAAATTGCAAAGCACCCACGGGCAAAGAAGTTCGCAGTAATCACAAAGACTGATTTATTGTCTAAAGAAAAGCTGGCACTTCGCTTGACTGGAATTATGGAGCTAGCTCAGGGCTTTACGTGGGATGAAATCATTCCAGTTTCTGCTGCAATTCATGATCAAATCGATTTACTCAATAACCTCATTGGCGCTGCGCTACCTTTAGGTCCTGCCTATTACCCAGAAGGCACAACAAGTGATCAAGCAATCGAGCAGCTAATTTGTGAGTTCATCCGAGAAGCTTCGCTGCAGGATGTTCGAGAAGAACTGCCTCACTCCATCGTTGTGACAATTGATGAGTTTGGTGAGCGAGAGGAAAAAGGATCACGTCCCTTTTATGATGTTCACGCAACTATCCACGTTGAACGTGACACACAGCGCGCAATCCTGCTTGGCCATCAAGGTACTCGCCTAAAGGAAATTGGCATTAGAGCTCGCGCAGATATTGAGCGCGCACTTGTTGCCAAGATTTTCCTAGGTCTTCACATCAAAGTTTCTAAAGAGTGGCAGCGTGATGCTCGCATGCTCGACAAACTAGGTTTTGAAGAGCGTCGTTAAACCTTTTCTTTACGACTTGCTAGATAAGAACCTAAAACAACCATAGGCAGACCCACAATAATTCCTAGAGTAATTGGCTCGTCTAAGATGATAATTCCAAGAACCACAGCAACAGCGGTGTTTACATAGGTAGTGAGCGAGCCACGGGCCGCTCCGATTTCAACGATGACAATGAAGAAAAGCATGAAGGCGATAGCGGTGCTAAACACGCCAAGTGCCACAAGAGCGGTAATTGCTTGTGCAGAAACTGGATTACTTGGCCATACGGTAATAGCAATTGGCGTGTAGAAAAGACAGGTGATTCCCATTGCCACACCGTTGATTGCAATTCCATCAACTCCGGGCAAGTTAGCGGTGATCATGAGAACGGCGTACGCGTAGAGAATAGAAGCAAGAATCACCATTGCAATTGCTTTGGGATTGCTGCTTCCAGTAATTGATTCAATACCAACGAGTGCAATGATTCCAATAAAGCCAACAACTAAGCCAAAGATTCTCTTTGGCTGCCAGACGCTGTGATCTCCGCGCAGTGAAGAGAAAATAGTTGAAAAAATGGGAACAGTTGAAACAAGTAATCCTGCAAGCCCAGAAGAGATTTCTTGTTCAGCACTTGTGATAAGAATCCAAGGACCAATCATTTCAAGTGCTGCATAAGGGGCCACGTACTTAATTCCCTTAATTGCATCCTTGAAAGTGTTTTTCCGCATTGCAATAGGAATCAAAATGGCAGCGCCAATTAATGTGCGGCCAGCAACGATGAGCGCGGGTGGAATATCAGCCACGGCTACCTTCATAAGAAGGTAAGGAATTCCCCACAAAAAGCCGACAATGCTAAATTGGATCCAGGATTTACGGGTCATTTATGCAATCACGCGGTGATAGAGAGCAATAGTTGCAGCCGCGACTGCTTCCCAACCAAATTCGCTCATGGCGCGTACTCTGCCAGCAGTTCCATACTTTTTTAGCAGTTCTGGCTGTGACATTAAACGCGTAATGGATTCTGAGAATGAGGCTTCAAATGCTTGGCCATCACCGTTGTAGTCAACTAATTCGCCGCTCACTTGATGTGCAACAACTTCTGGGATGCCACCTACACGAGATGCCAACACAGCTGTTTCACAGCCCATCGCTTCTAAATTAACAATTCCAAGTGGTTCATAGACAGAAGGGCACAGAAGAAGCTGAGCTTGGGTCAACATGGCAGTGAGTTCGGCGTGGGGAAGCATCTCTTTAATCCACCAGATGTTACGTCGGGTTGTTTGAAGGTCTGCAATTAAATCCGCAACTTCTTTGCCGATGCCTTCTTCATCTGGGCTACCTGCGGCCAAGACAAGGCCGTATTCGACAGGAACCTCTTTCCAAGCACGAAGTAAATGTGCCAAACCTTTTTGGCGAGTAATACGACCAACAAAGATTGCATAAGGACCACTGACGCCGTATTTAGCTGGCACGGATGCATCATTATTTGGCGCAAACTTAGATGTATCAACACCGTTGCGGATTGTTACAACTTTGCTGGGATCTACTGATGGATAGGCAGCTAACACATCGGAGCGCATTCCATCACTTACCGCAATGATTGCTGCTGCGCCTTCATAGGCAGTTTTTTCTGCCCACGATGAAATCGCATAACCACCACCGAGTTGTTCAGCTTTCCAAGGGCGAAGTGGTTCAAGTGAGTGGGCACTAATAATGTGGGGGATTGAATACTGCAGCGAGGCAAAGTGGCCTGCCATGTTTGCATACCAGGTATGTGAATGGACTAGATCAACATTAGATAAATTTGTAGCAATTTCAAGATCAGTAGCAATAGCTTGCACTGCAGGATTTGATGAAGTGAACTCTGATGGAGTCTCATATCCAAAGGCATCATTGCGTTTTCCACCAAAGCAGTGGACATCAACATGAACATCTTTTATTGTGCGAAGTGCTTGCGTTAACTGGAGTACATGGACACCAGCCCCACCATAGATTGCAGGGGGCCATTCTCTGGTGACGATGCCAACTTTTAGTTCGCTCATATTAACCCCCTATCCCGCATCAAGAGGTACAGGCTATCGTTAGCGCATGGCAAAACTTAAACTTCCCCTTGGAATTGTCCTTGCCGGCGGTGAGGGAAAGCGTTTAATGCCTCTGACTGCAGATCGCGCAAAGCCTGCAGTTCCATTTGGTGGTTCATATCGTCTGATTGATTTCGTTTTATCTAATCTAGTAAATGCCAGCATGTTAAAGATTGCCGTGCTCACTCAATACAAATCGCACTCACTTGACCGTCACATCACAACAACCTGGCGAATGTCAGCTCTTCTTGGCAACTACATCACCCCAGTTCCTGCCCAGCAGCGCTTAGGTCCACGTTGGTATACAGGTAGTGCCGATGCCATCTTGCAGAATTTTAATTTAATCCATGATGAAAACCCTGAGCATGTTTTGGTCTTTGGTGCTGACCACGTCTATCGCATGGATCCCGGTCAGATGTTTGTCCAGCATGTTGAATCTGGTGCAGGAATCACAGTTGCAGCTATTCGCATGCCACGCTCAGAAGCACATGAGTTTGGCGTTATTGAATTAGCTGAAGATGGAATCACCATTAAGGCATTTCATGAAAAGCCTTCTGATCCACCTGCCATGCCAGGTCATCCTGATCTTTCTTTGGTTTCAATGGGTAACTACATCTTTAAGCGCAGCGTCATGGAAGAAGCGTTAATTATAGATTCTGAAGATATTGAGTCACGCCATGACTTAGGTGGAAACATCATTCCGTTCCTAACCAAAAATGGTGAAGCCAAGGTGTATGACTTTGCCAATAACGTGGTGCCAGGTGAGACTGATCGCGATAAGGGTTACTGGCGCGATGTGGGTTCAATTGATTCTTACTACGACGCACACATGGATCTAGTCTCAGTTCATCCAATCTTTAATCTTTATAACCGCGAATGGCCTTTGCTTACTAATCCACCATCACTTCCACCTGCCAAATTCAGTGAAAACGGCGGTGCAAATGATTCCATCGTTGGTGCTGGCTCCATTATTTCTGGAGGAATCTTGAATGGCTCAGTTGTTTCCTATGATGTTTCAGTTGGAAGAGGCGCTCTTGTTGAAGGCTCCGTGTTGATGCCATCAGTTCGAATTAGTGATAAATCAATCGTGCGAAATGCCATTTTGGATAAGAACGTTGTTGTTGAGCCAGGCGCACAGATTGGCGTTGATTTAGAGCGAGATCGTGCTCGATTCACCATCAGTCCTGGTGGAATCATTGTTGTTGGTAAAGGTGTTCGCGTTACAGCTTAAAGCTCTACCAATTTGCGGTGTTATCTCGCAGAGTTCGATATTTATCCATCACGTGTGGTGTGGCTTTAGATTCGTGATGTGAAACTTTTCCTAAATCCCACGTTGGCATTTGACCCAGCAGCGCCCATGCTGCTTGCTTAGCTGCGCCATCTGCAACATATTCACCGGCTGGCGGCACAAGAACTTCGCGGCCAATGAGTGCGCTAGCAATTGTTGGAATTGCTGGGTTCTTTGCAGCGCCTCCGATTAAAAGTATGCGATTGACGTTCACACCAAGTGCTATCAATGAATCAACGGCATCAGCTAATCCAGCCAACATTCCTTCAATCATGGCACGTGCAATATCGGCAGGATTTGAGTTATTCAGGTTCATCCCAGAGAAAACTCCCGTTGCATCTGGGCGGTTAGGAGTTCTCTCTCCTTCAAAATATGGCAGAAGAGTTAATCCATTAGCACCAGCAGTTGCAGATAGTGCAAGTGCTCCCACTTCATCATGAGTTTTTCCAAGAATCTTTGTTGCAGCATCCATGATGCGAGCGGCGTTTAATGTGCAGACAAGAGGTAGGAAGCGACCGGTTGCATCAGCAAAACCTGCAACTGCCCCGCTTGCATCATGGGTGGCAGTTTCAGAGACAGCAAATGCTGTGCCAGAGGTTCCAAGTGAAACTACAACA
>SXYM01000037.1 GCA_005789205.1 Actinomycetota bacterium
TCAATAATCTTCGCGCAGCCTATGGTGAATCTGTCTCGCGCCAGTGGGATCAACTGATGCGCAGGGCAGAAAAGATGTGGGATGTTTCCCGTGAGCCATTTATTGAAAATGAGCTGCGTTCACCGCTCTCATTGCTCAAGCGATTCTCACTCATAAGAGATCTAAAGATTATTGCGCCTTGGAAAACTTTGAGAGATTTTGCGACAGAAGAACTTGCCGATGAGCACCTTCGATACATCCTGGATCGCTATGCAACCTATAGCGGCTCTGATCCACGCAAAGCCCCTGCAGTTCTTTCCACCATTGCCTACGTTGAAGAATCTTTTGGTGCTTGGCATATCAAAGGCGGTCTTGGAACGCTGGCAACAATGGTGCATGAGCGCGCTGAGAAAGTTGGCGTTACTCTCCACCTGAACTCAGCTGTTGCATCGATTAATGTTAAAAGAGGCAAAGCAACTGGAATCACTCTAGAAAACGGTGAAGTTATTAACGCTGATGCAGTCATTGCAAATGCTGATGCATCATTGATCTATAACACGTTAATTACCGACAAAATCCGAAAGATTAAGAAAGTGAGAAAGAATCTAGAGAAAGCTGATGCCTCACTTGCTGGCTTCTCCTTGCTTCTTGGCATGCGAAAAGATGAATCAGCCCATCTTAATCACCACACAGTTCTATTTCCTAAGGACTATGACGCAGAGTTCGATGCGATATTTACTCACAAGCAACCTGTTGCTGAACCCACCATCTATATTTGCGCTCCTGGTGATGATGCTATGTCTAAAGATGAACTATTAGAAGGGTGGTTTGTTCTAGTGAACGCACCTGCACACGGCGCACATGGCTTTGATTGGAACAATGCGGAATTTGCACGCACCTATGCCAACAGCATTATTGATCAAATTGAATCGCGTGGTATCCCAGTTCGTTCACGCCTGGAATCAATGACAATTAGAACTCCTGCAGATTTAGAGAACGCTGTGCGAGCACCTGGTGGTTCTATCTATGGAACTTCAAGTAATGGTCCGCGCGCAGCCTTTATGCGCGCAAAGAATCGTTCTCCAATTAAATCTTTGTATTGTGTTGGTGGTTCAGCCCATCCTGGTGGCGGATTACCTTTAGTCGGTTTGAGCGCTGAAATGGTTGCTAATGCAATTGGGAGCGCGCAAAGCGGACAACCATTAAAAAACCACTAATTTGAAGTGCTAAGAAAGCCACAGAGAGCACATAAACACCTGGAAGATCTAGCTGCCACATAATCAAAACCACAAATAAGAACGATGCGCGCACTGGACGCTCTGCTGGTGTGACAACACCGATGTCTTCAACACCGAGTGAGACTAATTTGGCTCGTGCATATTCTTGAAAAGAAGCAACGCACCACAGAGTTATAACCAGCCAGGCTGGAACGCCGATGACATAGAGTGCATAGAGCCAGAACGCCTCACTGACGCGATCAACTACTGAATCAAGAGTTGCACCCCATGAACTCTGACGCATTTGAAAGATTGCAACGCTTCCATCAATACCATCACAAAAAAGTGAAAGGACTAGAAAACCAACTGCCCACCATGAGGTTGCAGTTAAAGCGGTGGCAGCAGCTGAAAGAAGACCTAACATTGTTAAAACATTAGGTGAAATTCGAAGCAGAGTTGCTACAAGACCAAATCGATAGGAGATATTGAGCCACCAAGCAACAACGCCAGTTACAGGGGCATCGTTGTGCAACGAACTCCATGTAGCGGTGAACTCTTGCTTACTGAGCATTTTCTCTCTTCCCTTTTCTGGCACTTGAGTATTAATAGTATAGAAGTGCAGGCTCACAAGAGCGCTAAGAATGGCAAAGGGAACTGGGTGAGAGTACCTTTACGCTGTGAATTCAGCGACTAAGTCAGAGATACAAGAGACGCGCGATTGCGTAGAGATTGCACTCACTCAATTCATGCGTGATCAGAGCGCATACCTGCTTTCAATCTCACCTGAATTACAACCAGTTTCTATCGCTCTCTCATCTTTTCTACTAGATAGCGGTAAGCGCTTACGCCCTCTCTTTGCCTATGCTGGAATCAAAAGTGCAGGCGGTTCATTAACACCAGCAACAACTAAAGCCATCTCCTGTCTTGAACTCCTCCAAGCATGCGCACTTATTCATGATGACTTAATGGATGGTTCTGACACACGTCGCGGTAAGCCATCTATTCATCGCCACTTTGAATCTATTCATGTGCAAGATGAGTTAGAAGGTTTCGCCCCTGCCTACGGTTTAGCCTCTGCAGTTCTATTGGGCGATTTGGCACTTGTCTGGTCAAACCAACTACTTAATACTTCCGGGATTTCAAGTGATGAGCTTCGCCGCGTTATGCCGATCTTTGATGAGATGCGCGTTGAGTTAATGGCAGGACAGTTCTTAGATATTCATGAGCAAACACAAAAGAACACAGATCTTGATCGTTCAATGAAGATTGCTCGCTACAAATCAGGCAAATACACAATTGAACGACCTCTTCACATGGGAGCAGCCCTAGCCGCAGATGTCTCCCCCGCACTTCTTACGGCTCTCTCCGATTATGGATTACCTCTTGGTGAGGCTTTCCAGTTCCGCGATGATTTATTGGGCGTCTTTGGCGATCCCTCAGTGACAGGTAAACCTGCTGGTGATGATCTGCGTGAAGGAAAGCGCACAGCCCTCATCGCAATGTCTAATGCCAAATGTACTGAAGCCATGAAAGCTGAGAGCCGCAAATATTTTGGTAAGAGCGATATTGATGAAAAAGGCGTTGCCATCTTGCAAGAGATAATAATTTCAACAGGCGCAAAAGCAGCACTTGAAACTATGATTGAGCAATTGACCTCAAAGGCGTTAAAAGCTATTGAAAACCCAGTTATCGATAACGCTGGGCGAGACTTACTCAATGAGCTAGCCCTGATCGCCACGAAGCGGAGTATGTAAATGGTTGCCAGAGTTAAAGGCCCCACAGATCACGTTGTAGTTGTCGGCGCAGGCCTTGCTGGATTAAGTGCAGCACTTCGACTTGCTGGAGCTGGTCGTAAAGTAACTGTATTAGAGCGCGAAAGTATTCCTGGTGGGCGAAATGGTCTGCTCAACAAAGATGGCTATGCATTTGATACCGGGCCATCAGTTTTAACAATGCCATCTCTTATCAATGATGCCTTCAACTGCGTTGGCGAAGATATGAAAGATTGGCTGGAGCTCACTCCACTCACGCCTCTTTATCGCGCTTTCTATGCTGATGGCTCACAGTTAGATGTTCATGCAAATACCGGTGAGATGGAAGCAGAGATTGCAAAGCACATCAGTAGCGATGAAGCTGCTGGATACCGCAGATACGTAGATTTTGTTACAAAGCTCTATAAGTATGAGATGAATGATTTCATCGATAGAAACATAGATAGTCCTCTGAACTTACTAACACCTAACCTTGCCCGCTTAATTGCACTCGGTGGCTTTCGCAGACTCTCTCCTAAAGTAAATCAATTTATGAAAGATCCTCGTCTGCAAAAGGTTTATTCATTCCAGGCTATGTATGCAGGAGTGAGCCCACAGCAAGCTCTGGCTATCTATGCAGTCATTGCATATATGGACTCAGTTAATGGAGTTTTCTTTCCTAAGGGCGGCATGCATGCAGTCCCACGCGCACTAGCGGCAGCTGCCCAAAAGCATGGAGTGGTCTTTAAATACAACACAACCGTGACAAATGTTGAAGTCAGTAATGGCCGTGCGAAAGCAGTCATTACCGAATCTGGTGAGCGCTATGAGTGCGATGCCGTGATTTTGAATCCAGATCTGCCTGTTGCCTACCGAGAGTTACTTGGTAAATCTCCAGTATCAATTAAGCGCCTGAAGTACTCACCTTCTTGTGTGACTCTTTTGATTGGTTCAAGTAAGAAATATGACTTTACAGCCCACCACAACATCCACTTTGGTCACTCTTGGGATGGTGTCTTTGATGAACTAATTAAGAAAAAGCAGCTGATGAGTGATCCCAGCATCCTGGTCACCATTCCAACTCATGATGATCCCAATTTAGCTCCCCCAGGTAAGCACTCTTATTATGTTTTGTTCCCAACGCCTAACTTAGATAGCAATATCGATTGGACTAAACAATCAGGTCCTTACCGTGATCAAATGATTAAGACCATTGAAGAGCGCGGCTATAGCGGCTTTGGTGATGCTATTGAAACTGAAGTGATGACTACTCCCCTTGATTGGAAAAATCAAGGAATGGAGATGGGTGCACCTTTTGCTAGTGCACATACTTTCTTCCAAACTGGTCCCTTTAGACCACGCAATATGGCCCAAGGAATTGAAAATGTTGTCTTTGCCGGTTCTGGAACACAACCAGGTGTTGGCGTTCCGATGGTTTTAATCTCTGGACGACTTGCTGCAGAGCGAATTGCAGGACCTGTTAAGTAAATGAATGACCTAGAGGAATCCTATGCCGAGTGCAAAAGATTAAATTCTCTTCACGGCAAAACCTATTACTTAGCCACACTTCTTCTACCTAAAGCTAAACGCAAATATGTTCACGCTCTCTATGGCTTTGCCCGCTACGCCGATGAAATTGTTGATGATCTTGCATCGACGCTGACTGTGCAGCAAAAGGCAGATGCGTTAGGTGTGTGGGGTAAGCAGATTCTTCAAGACCTCAAGAGCGGCCAAAGTAATGATGCAATCGGGCGAGCCCTAATCGACACCGTGAACACATTTGCAATCCCCCATGAACACTTTGAAGCTTTCCTTCACTCGATGACAATGGATTTGACTGTGCAGGAATACCAAACATATGAAGATCTTTTGGAATATGTCTTTGGATCTGCCGCAGTCATTGGTCTTGAGATGGTGCCAGTTCTTGGAGTACTTCAAGACGGTGCTTATGAATGCGCCAAGAAACTAGGTATTGCATTCCAATTAGCTAACTTCATCCGCGATGTGGGAGAAGATTTAGATCGAGGCCGTATTTATCTGCCTATTACTGAGCTTGCCGAGCACGGTGTCACACGTGAAATGCTTGAGGAGCGCGTCCTCACTCCACAAATTATTAGTGCACTGAAGTTTCAGATAGCACGTGTGCGCCAGCTACAACAAGAGGCAACTCCAGGAATTCAAATGTTGGCAGCGTCTAGTCGTCCATGTATTGAGGCAGCAAGTGAGCTCTACTGCGGCATTGTTGATGAAGTAGAAAAAATTGGTTATGACATCTTTAACAAGCGTGCCAAGACTTCCACCGCCCGCAGATTACGCGTCTTTATTACCGCTTATCTGAAGCGCCTAGCCGTATCCAATTAGATAAAACGCCCAGTACTAGCGCAAAGCCAAAGAGCAGGTCTTCCACTGGAGCCGAAGCTATTCGCCAGCCAATAATGGCATCTGGGCTATACATCACAATATTTCTTGAAGTCAGCCACCAATTCGTAAGTAGCTGGAAGCCAACAATGATTGCGTAAGATGTCCAAAACACTTTGCGCTTGAGTAGCTGTGTATTGATTAGATAGAGATCAAAGGAAACAGCAAAGAGAACTGCAAAAATAGTAATCTGTGTATAGGTCATTTATAGACCTGCCAATGCTTCTTAACCGTGCGAACAGCTTCAATAGTCATTAACGCTGCAATTGGAACAACGATGAAGAATAAATACTCCTCCAGCGGAATACCAAATGGACCAAAAATGCCTAGGATTTGAGCTTTATCAAAATACCAATGGCCACTTGCAATCGCATATTTGTCCCATGCGATGAATAAAAAAGCCACAGGAGCAATTGCTAGCACTACTCGCTTAAACTGCTTGAGAACCCCAACCTTTAAAAACACTTCTAGCCAGAATGAGCCAACGACGGTGAAAACAATCATGGCTAGATATCCATACTTTTCCACGAGATAACGCTACTCTAATAACCACGGGAGCCGCATGCGGCTGAGAGGGTTTGAAATTCAAACCGACCGATTGACCCGTCCGGTAATGCGGACGTGGAAAGGAAACTATGTCATTCACCGTTTTTACAGCGTGGGGCTATGAAGTCTCAGCTCTTGAATTGATTGCAGCAATTACTTCCATTACTGGCGTCTGGCTTGGCACAACTGGAAAGCGCATCACATGGCCATGGTGGGCTTTGAGCAGTGCTCTCTATATGGTCTTCTTCTATCAAGTTGATCTCTTTGCAAGTGCAGCGCTACAAATAGTTTTCATCATTGCCGCTATTTGGGGTTGGCGTGATTGGGCACCAACTGGCGCAGTACCGGGATTCCTCAACAATCGCCATCGCTTGTATGTGGTGAGTGCAACGCTCATCTCTGTTTCACTTCTCACTCCAGTTCTATCTCGCCTAGGCGCAGCTGCAACATGGTCTGATGCATTTCTACTTGTTGGCTCACTCGCTGCGCAGATTCTTATGGTCTACCAAAAAGTTGAAGCATGGATGCTCTGGCTCATCATTGACTTAGCCGGAACGATTCAATACGCCTATTTGGGTTATTGGTTTACTGCCGCGCTATACGCTCTCTTTACTCTAGTTGCGATAGTCGGCTGGAAGCGTTGGTATGTCCTTAATCGCAATTGATGGCAGAGCCGGTGCTGGTAAAACAACATTAGCTGCCACTATCTATGAAGAACTATCTAAAGATAAAACTGTTGCTGTTATTCATATGGATGATCTCTATGATGGGTGGGAAAATGCTCTAAGTGAGCGCCTCACTCAAACTTTAGAGTCAATTGTTAAATCACATCAGAACAAGGTTTCATTTGAAATAGATATCTTTAACTGGCAATCCATGTCCTTTGATTCAAAGCGAGTGATATATCCTGTTGATATCTTGATTTTAGAAGGCGTAGGAGCGGGGCAAAAAGTAGTACGTGATGCTGGTGCAACCTTGTATTGGCTAGACATTGATGCCGAAGTTGGCATACAAAGGGTTTTGAATCGAGATGGCAACCAGATTGCATCGCAGATGAAGCAGTGGCAAATTGCGCAAGAAATACATTTTTTGCGAGATAAGACACGCGAAAACGCGGAACACATTCAAAGCTCACCAGCTTAAAAGCCCTAAAATCGCCCATATGTCAGATCTATCGGGTGAGCTCATTGATGGGCGTTATCAACTCATTCGCCAGGTTGCCAATGGTGGAATGGCCAGTGTCTATGAGGCTACCGATACCCGCTTAGATCGAAAAGTTGCAGTAAAAATTATGCATCCGCATCTAGCCCAAGATGAAGCTTTCGTTAATCGCTTCATCAGAGAAGCTAAAGCGGCAGCTGCACTCTCCCATCCCAACATTGTTGCCGTTCAAGATCAAGGGTGGAATCAAAACGGAGTTCCGGCGGTCTTTATTGTTATGGAGTTAATCGAAGGTCACACTCTTCGTGAATACCTAAATGAGCGCGGCAGGTTTGAGATTAAAGATGCCATTAACTACCTCACTCCTATCCTTAGCGCACTTGCTGCTGCCCATGATTTAGGAATTGTTCACCGCGACATGAAGCCTGAAAATATATTGATTTCAAAGGAAGGTCGCATAAAGATCGCAGATTTCGGTTTAGCGCGCGGAGAAATCATTGGTTCAACTATGACGGCTGAATCCAGCGTCATCTTGGGTTCAGTTTCCTACCTTTCTCCTGAACAAGTCCAACGCGGTGTTGCAGACTCAAGAAGTGATGTCTATGCAGTTGGCATCGTGGCATTTGAAATGCTGATAGGTGAGAAACCATTCCTAGGTGAGACCCCTATTCAAATCGCCTACATGCATGTGAATCAAGAGATTCCTTCTCTTCGCAGCAAGCGCAAAGAAATTCCAGAGACTTTAAATGAATTGATTCTCAAAGCAACTGACCGTGATCCAGATAAACGCCCACGCACGGCAGGTGAATTCCTTAAAGCTTTGGAATCCATTCAAAACGAGATTGACCCTAAGACAAATCAAATGAAGTTAGCTCTTGATCTTCCTGTCGAGCCCATTAAGGAAAAGCCACGAGGAAAGATGAAGAAGCAGGTAGAGGAAGAAAAAGAAGAGAGCATTGAGATTAAAGAAACAACTAAAGAAATTAGAGCTGCAAAAGAAGAGAAAAAGAGGGCAAGCAAGCGTGTGCGCCGCAACCGCAAAGTAGCCGTCATTTTGGCGATAGCACTTGGTATTGGTGGTTGGTACACATTGGTAGGACCAGGTTCGCGCGTAGTTGTTCCATCGGTAGTTGGTGGATCATATGAGGAAGCAGTTTCTACTCTCACCCCTCTTAGTCTCACCACAGTTATTTTAGAAAAGCGCTTTGATGAAGATATTGCAAAGGGTGCAATCATTGAAACTGATCCCCCTGGTGGTGGACGTATTGCATCTGGTGGGCAAATCAAATTAATTGTTTCAAAAGGCCCAGAGCGATACATCATTCCGCGAGTTACAGGACTTACTCCAGAGGCTGCCACCACTGCCCTTGAGAAATTACCACTGATAGTTGGCGCAAACACTGAAGTCTTTAACACAGAGATTCCTAAAGGTTTTGTGATTTCTGCATCACCTGCTCCAGGCACGCAAGTTAAACGTGACACTCCAGTTTCACTAGTTATAAGCAAGGGTGTTGAGACCGTGGCACTTGCCTCATATTCTGGCAAGAGTGGTGAACAAGCACTCAATGAATTAAATGATTTGGGATTTAATGTTGAATCTACTTATGCCTTTAATGAAAAGGTTTTATCGGGAGTGGTTATTTCTCAAACTCCTAGTGGTGTGGATGTTGCACCAAAGGGTTCAACTGTTTCTCTGGTTATTTCTAAGGGCTCACAGTATGTCTTTATCCCTAACGTCTTTTCACTTGATCAAATTAAGGCAACTCAAGCGTTGCAAGACCTGCAGCTTAAGGTAGTAGTGAAGAAGTTGGGAACCAAGAAGGTCAAGAAGGTTACAAACATCTCTCCTAAGGTGGGTAGCAAAGTAAAGCGTGGCAGCGTGGTCACAATTACCGTAGGGTAAGCCAATGCCTAAGGAGTCCAAAAAGCCACGTATTGGTGCCCACGTCCCAACTACTGGCGGAATGGCAAAGCGCTCCATTGAATATGCCCAAGAAATCGGTGCAAGTGCTATTCAAGTTTTTGCATCGAGTCCGCGTATGTGGGCAATGCCAGAAGCTAAACCTGAACTTGATGAGGCATACAAAACCAAAGCTGCTGAAATGGATCTTGAAACCTATGTTCATGCTCCTTTTCTTATTAACTTAGGCTCACCGACTGAAGCCAC
Source organism: Actinomycetota bacterium (assembly GCA_005789205.1). Taxonomy (GTDB): domain Bacteria; phylum Actinomycetota; class Actinomycetes; order Nanopelagicales; family Nanopelagicaceae; genus Planktophila. The sequence continues at coordinate 9,240 of SXYM01000037.1, forward strand.
ATACCTCAACTCTTTAGCCTCTACCAAGTATTCATTGCAACGTGCTGCAGATATAGGAGCACTTGGCGCCGTAATTCATACTGGATCTGCTGTTGATGTAAGCCACGTTGAAAAAGCATGGAAGCAGATCCATGAAGGTATGATGCCAATTCTCAATGCTCTGCCCGATGATGCTCCATATTTGTTATTAGAGCCAACTGCAGGACAGGGCCAATCATTAGTTAAGAAGTTAGATGATCTTGAAAACTATTTGAAGGCTCTGGAGTACCACCCAAAGGTTGGTATCTGCCTTGATACCTGTCACGTATTTGCTGCAGGCCATGACATCTCTGTTAAAGGCGGCATGACTGCAACTATTGATTTGCTCGTTCAAATCGCTGGCGTTGAGCGTTTCCAATTAGTTCATGCCAATGACTCCATGGATGTGTGCGGAGCACTTAAAGATCGCCACCAAAATATTGGCGATGGCCACATAGGCGTAGAACCTTTTGCTGAATTACTGGCTCACCCAGCTATTGCTAACGCTCCATTGATTCTTGAAACACCGGGCTTGGAGGAAAAGCACAAGCCTGAAGTTGCGCTGCTCAAGAAGTTACGAGATAAAAAGTGAGCCAAACCAAACACCTCTTTAAAATGAAGTTAGCTCCTTGGGCACTTCTTGCAGTTGCTGCAGCATGGGGCTGGGCATTTGTAATCATGAAGGATGCAATCCAGCGCCAGAGCGTTAACAATTTTCTTTTCACCAGATTCTTACTCGGCGCAGTCGTTATGGTGCTTATCCGTCCAAAGATTTTAAAACTTCTCAATAAAGACATTCTGGTGCGTGCTGGAGCCGCCGGCACTTTTCTAGGTCTTGGATTCATATTCCAAACCCTTGGACTAGATCGCACGGGGGCTGCAATCACTGGTTTTGTTACTGGCCTATACGTTGTTTTAACTCCACTGATTGCCTGGTTAGTCCTAAAACAAAAGGTCAATAGATTTACTTGGACCTGTATAGCTATTGCAACTATCGGACTTGGATTGCTCTCTATTCGTGGATTCACTGTTGGAATCGGTGAGCTCCTTGTTTTTATGAGCGCAATTTGTTTTGCCTGCCACATCATTTCACTGAGTAAGTGGAGTTTGGGCCGCGATGTCTATGCCATGACGGTGGTGCAGTTGTTTATGTGTGCCGCACTAGCTGGTATTGCATCTATTCCAGAAGGTTATTCACCGCCGCCTGATGCAGGCGTGTGGGGTGTAGTGATCTTTACGGCAGTTTTTGCAACCGTTATTGCTTTCATCATTCAGACATGGGCTCAGGCACATATGAGTCCAACTAAAGTAGCCGTCATTTTGACGATGGAAGTTGTCTTTGCCGCCTTCTTCGCAATCATCTTTGGAGGTGAGCGCTTAACGCTGCAGAGTGCGCTCGGTGGAATCCTTGTCGTGACTGCTATGTATTTGATTGTTATTAAAGAATCAAAGTAGGCTCACAGCTATGGCAATCGATCTTCGTTCAGACACAGTTACTCGCCCATCACAAGGTATGCGTGATGCAATTGCCCTGGCACCAGTTGGCGATGATGTTTATAGTGATGATCCAACCGTTAACTCTCTTGAAGAACGTGTGGCTGCGATGTTTGGCAAAGAAGCTGGTCTCTTCACACCAACTGGCTCTCTTGCAAATCAGTTAGCAATTCGTATGTTAGTTAATCCTGGTGAAGAGTTAATTGCCGAGACTAATTCACACATCGTTCGCGCTGAACTTGGAGCTGCTGCAGTTTTTAGTGGCATTACTACCCGTACATGGCCAGCTGCACATGGATTACTCAAGGCAGCCGATGCACTTGAAATTGCCCGTCCAGATTCTGGTCCTTATCTAGTTTCAACGACTGCAATAGCTGTTGAAAATACTCATAACTTTGGTGGTGGAACTGTGCAACCAATTGAAGAGATCAAAGCTTTGCGCAAAGGCGCAGATGCAATGGGATTGGCCCTTCACTTAGATGGTGCCCGCATTTGGAACGCACATGTTGCAAGTGGTGTTGCATTCGATGAATATGGAAAATACTTTGACACCATCAGCGTTTGTTTGTCTAAAGGTCTAGGTGCACCCATCGGTTCAGTAATGCTTTCTACCAAGGAGCGCATTTCTAGGGCGCGTGTTTGGCGCAAGCGCTATGGCGCTGGCATGCGCCAGGTGGGATTGCTAGCAGCTGGTGCTCACTATGCACTAGATAACAACATTAATCGCCTGTCTGAAGATCATCGCCGAGCTAGAGAGATTGCCGTTGCAATAGCTGCTATCGATTCTTCGCTTATTGATCCAGCAACAGTTCAAACAAACATTGTGGGATTAGATTTAGGTCACCTTCCAATAACGGCAGCAGAACTAGCAA
>SXYM01000038.1 GCA_005789205.1 Actinomycetota bacterium
AGTTATTTCGACCTCACGTAATTTTTTTAGATGAAATGCCGTCGCCCAAATAAATAATTGATTTCCTAAGCCGCCAACTAGTTTAACGGTTATAGCGGGTTGTTTCATAAGTAAACAATAGCAATAGATCAACTCGGTGCGTATCAATTTCTTTAGTGGGAATCAAAGATACCTTACTTTAAGTATCACCCAGTTCAGCCGCAGTGAAGTCACTAAGCATGCTTCATAAACTCTGTTCGACCGGTCCACTTGCCTAGAGTCTGTTCAACTGGAGATTTCAAGATTGACTCTAAAACAGTTCCATAGACATCTCTAAAGTCAGTAGTAACAGCTAAATCACCATCAATTAACTTAGAGAGTGAAGGCTGGTCACCATAGAAACCACCCTTAACTTTCTCACCGATGATAAACATTGGCCCAGATGTTCCGTGATCTGTGCCCTGAGATGCATTTCCTTTAACGCGGCGGCCAAATTCGCTATAAACCATCACAGTCACATCATTTGATCTAGTCGTTGATTTGAGTTGGCCCATAAATCGTGCCAGTGAGTTAGAAACAACACCTAAGAGTTCAGCTTGGGCATTTGCCTCATTAGCGTGTGTATCAAAGCCACCTAAAGACACGGACCAGACTTTTGTGGGTGAACCAGCTGCAATGAGCTTTGCAACAACATCTAACTGCTGTGAAAGGTTGCTATCTCCTCCAGCATTTCCACCATTAACTGTTGGAAGATCAACGGCAATAGGTGCTGGCGCTTTTAGTACCGGTTGAATAGAGGAAGAGACTGAAAAGAGATTGCGCATAGAAGTGGCAGCAGCTGCCATGAGCTTTGAATCAGCACGCGCTGGTTTTGAAAGTTGAATGCATTGATTAGCTAAAGCACCCTTTGGAATTACTAAACCGCCTAATGGCAATGCAGAGCCAGAGATTTTGCTTCCAGCAAACATAGGTGGAAGAACAGAACCTAAAGAGATTGCAAGCATGGGATCAACTGGTTGTGTGTCTAGCCATCGACCCAACCATCCAGTGTTGATGTGTTTATCTGGTGAGGCAGTTTGCCACTTAGCCATGGAAGAAAAATGTGAACGGTCAGGTTTTGGATAACCAACACCACGGATGATTGCAACTTTGTTTTGATCCCACATCGCCTTAATCCCACCCATAGATGGGTTGAGTGCAAGCTCAGCATCTAGCGGCAACATCGTTTCTGCTTTGTAAGAGATGTCAGGTCGTGCTGAGAAATAGATTGGATCCTTGTATGGAATAACAGTGTTTAAGCCATCATTTCCGCCATAGAGAGTCACAACAACAAGAATTGGTGTTCCAGATGCAAGTGGGCGATTAATCGCTGCCTCTGCAATTTCATCTAACGTTAAGAAATTAGCTGCAGTTCCAACTGCAACTGCGCCAGTTGTGAGCTTAAGGAACCTTCTTCTTGAAATCGTATCCATCATCTGCTCCTATGCACTCACTATGTATTCAGGACTACACAATGCAAGTAATGCAAACTGTGCTGGATCATCTACGGCGCTGCGCAGCGCTGACTGTGTTCGCGCGCTCCACTCAGCAACACCTAACCAATCAGCACTCTTTGCAACTCGTGCATCTTTTGGAATTTGTTGAAGCGCAGAGAGATTGCTTTGCTTAATCAACCAGGCTGCAAAGGCCAATCGATACTGCGCAGTTGCAGAAGATAACCAGGCCTCACCTGCAGGCCATCCACCAACATTGGGTGGATTAAAGGGAACTTGTCCTAATTTATCGAGGTGATTATTTAACTGTCCCGTTGTTTTTAGGGCAGAGGGAGTTAACTCCAGCCCGCGGCATGCAGAGATAAACCATTCGACAGGGGATTTCACCATCGCATACTTCTCATCACTCATAGAAGGATCTGCCGCCATAGCTTGAATCGTTGTTGCAATGTCTCGTGTTGCAAATCCTTTTTTAGCGCTAAAAGAAGTTGGCATAGTTTCTGTGCTTGAGATGAATCGATACCACAATCGCTCTGAGATGAAAGTTGCACAGTCATCTCTAGCGACTAAGAAATCTGTTAGAGAATCTCCGGTAAAACTCCCAGTTTTTCCTAATAAAGTAACAGGGCTGGTGTCTCTCCTGTTTTGATTAATAGTTACCACGCCGCTGCTTTTCTCGACTTGATAGCCAGTTAAAACCCGTGAAATAGCCTTCACATCATCTTCGCTATATCTATTCACACCAAGTACAAAGAGCTCCATTAACTCTCGTCCTAAGTTTTCATTAGGTGCTTTTGCTGTGTTGTCTTGGCCATCTAACCAAAATTGGAGCGCTCCATCATTGAGCATTGCTTTGGTCATCGCATTGAAATTACCGAGTGCATGCGTGCGAAAAAGCTGATTTTGTTTATACATAGGAAGGGCGTAGTTAAGTTTTTGAATAGATGTGGCCCAGTGACCGTGCCAAAACCAGACCATGCGCTCTGTTAATCCATGATCACTTAAAGCCATCATGTCTAACCACCACAAACCCATTTGTTGTGTCTGACTTCGCATTGCAAGTGCAAAAGGAACACTCTCAGGGGTTTTATCTTTAGGACGCTTACCTAAATCAGTAATGACAGGAAGAGCGATAGGTGCAGTTGTTGTTAATAAAGTGGGCACAGTAGTTAAACGGGTGCGAGTAGTTTGAACACCATCTTTTAGGGCCTGGGCATATTCACCAGGTCTTGGGCCAAAACCAAAGCGGTGAAATAACCGTGAGGTTTCAAGCCTCTTGATGTTCATAAGAGCACTGTAGGTGCAGAAGCGAACAAATTGAGCAAAACAGCAGAACCCACATGAAGTTCGCAGGTTTATTTCTTTTTCTTTACTGCCTTCTTTTTAACTGCCTTTTTCTTTGCCACCTTCTTCACTACACGCTTCTTGACTGCCCTTTTGCGGGTCAACGGCACTTCTTCAGAGATACTCAAAGTTGCAACAAATGCCTCTAGGGCTGCAGCTTCTTTGCGAAGTGAAGTAATTGTCTTATTTAAGGCACGCTTGGTTGCTGCGCTTTTCTTCACCGGTTTCTTGCGCTTTGCAGCCTTTTTCTTAGTTGCCATAGTGCACCAAAGAATACCTGCGCTTGGAGCAAAGCCCAAGATAGTAGGCTCATCCGTATGAATTCACGCGATGCCCTCAAAGATCAGATAGTTAAAAAGGCTGTTGTCCACGGCAAAGTTATTTTGTCGTCAGGTAAAGAAGCTGATTACTACGTGGATCTGCGCCGTGTGACCCTAGATCATGAAGCAGCGCCCCTTGTTGGTGAAGTAATGCTGGAGCTGACAAAAGATTTAGATTATGAAGCAGTAGGTGGCCTCACACTAGGTGCAGACCCAGTTGCAACTGCGATGATGCATGTGGCAGCAGGTAGGGGTAAAAAGATTGATTCTTTTGTTGTGCGAAAGGCAGAGAAAGCACATGGTCTGCAACGTCGCATCGAAGGTCCAGATGTTAAAGGCAAAAGAGTCCTTGCAGTTGAAGACACATCAACAACAGGTGGTTCTGTATTAACTGCCGTTGAAGCACTCATTGAAGCTGGCGCAATTGTTGTTGGTGTCGCAGTAATAGTTGAGCGCGGGGCAGAACCTAAGATCACGCAAGCTGGTTATGAATACCGTGCTGCATATCAATTAACAGATCTAGGTTTATAGAGTTTATTTGTGGTGCTTGCGAGTTTGCCACTCGCGAAATATCTCAGGAACCATTGGTATCAAAGTAACTAGAACAACTAGTCCGGTCACACCAACAATTAGATAATTACCAGATCCACTGAGCGCATCACCTAGGAAGTAACCAATACCCATCGCAACCTGAGTCCAGATAATTGCACCAATTGCATTCCATGTGGAAAATACTTTTCGCTCTAATTGGACAACACCACACACAGGGTTAATTAGCGTTCTGGCAAAAGGAATAAAGCGCCCAAAAACCAAAGCTTTGCGTGGGCCGTATTTAAGTAACCACTTTTCGATGGTGGCAACCATTTTTTGATTAAAGAATCTGCTCTCTGGTCGATCAAAGAACTTTCGACCATAGGTTTTACCAAACCAGTAACCGACTTCGCCGCCAACAATTGCAGCTATGGGTGCAAGTAAAAACAAAAGTGGCGCAGAGAGTTTGGCTTCACCTAAGAGCTGCGCCCCTGAAGCAGATGCAGCAATTCCCGCCAAGAAGACAACTTCGCCCCCAGGAAAGACGAGGCCGATTAATAGGCCGGTCTCCATAAAGATGATGCCAAGTACTCCGATTAACCCCAACGTTGATACAACCGAGTTGGCATCTAGAAGGTTCATATCAGGCAGGCTACCTCACACTCTTACCCCACATAAGGAGGTTAGTTATCAAATTGTTGTACTTACATGCCTGCTTACATGTGCTTTGCCTTGCTTGGATAGGGGCTGGCATAAAGAATTAGCCCACCACGGGATGCGGGTTTCACAGTGGGCCCGGACCGTTGACCCCCTAAGGACAAAAATGAAAAGAAAAGCTTTAGCAGCCCTCGTTGGAGCAGCAGCTCTTTCTCTCGTAGCGTCATTGGTTACAACAACTTCAGCATCTGCTGCAGTTAACTGTGATCCATATTCAGGCTACAAGATGATGAAGGGTAAGACAGTAACAATCTTTACCTCAATTCTTGAGCCAGAGTTAACAACACTTAATACAGCAATGAGCGATTTCCAAGCTTGTACTGGAATTAAGATCAAGATTGAAGGATCAAACCAGTTCGAAGCACTTCTACCAGTTCGTGTTAAGGGTGGAAACGCACCAGATCTAGCATGGATCCCACAACCAGGTCTTCTTGCAAAGCTTGTTGAGACTGGAAAAGTTCTTCCAGCACCAGCTTCAGTAGTTAAGAACGTTGACAAGTACTGGTCAAAGTCATGGAAGGCATACGGAACTGTTAAGGGTAAGTTCTATGCAGCTCCATTTGGATCAAACATGAAGTCACTTGTTTGGTACTCACCAAAGCAATTCGCAAAGAACGGTTACAAAGTTCCATCAACATTCCCAGAGATGTTAGCGCTCGCTGACTCAATGGCAGCAAAGGGACAAACTGCATTCTGCGGTGGTCTTGGCTCTGGTGGAGCAACAGGTTGGCCAGCAACTGACTGGGTAGAGCAGGTTGTTCTACGCGATCACGGTTCAGCTGTATACAACGGTTGGGTTAACCACACAGTTAAGTTCTCAGATCCACGCATCGTTTCTTCAATGGAAAAGGTCGCTTCATG
>SXYM01000039.1 GCA_005789205.1 Actinomycetota bacterium
CATTTGTGGTGGTGATTTAGTAGCGCGTGATCTAACGATGATCATGCGCCGCCCTCAGTTATCTGAGGGTTTTTTCGTTTAACCACTTTAAATGTAAGGCAACGAAGGGAGAAGAACTGTGAGTCAAATGACTGGGGCAAGTTCACTTGTGGCATCACTTGAAGCTGCAGGCGTTGACGTCATGTTTGGAATCCCAGGCGGTGCAATCCTGCCAGCCTATGACCCAATTTTTTCAAGCTCCATCCGCCACATTCTTGTTCGCCATGAACAAGGTGCAGGACATGCTGCAACTGGTTATGCCCAAGTAACTGGTCGAGTTGGTGTGTGTATTGCTACATCAGGTCCAGGTGCAACTAATCTTGTAACTCCATTGGCCGATGCTGCGATGGATTCAGTTCCAGTTGTTGCGATCACTGGCCAGGTTCCTTCTGTTGCAATCGGAACAGATGCTTTTCAAGAAGCCGATATCCGTGGCATCACAATGCCATTTGCAAAGCACAACTATCTGATTACTCACCCAGCGGATATTCCACGCGCAATTGCTGAAGCCTTCCATATTGCAAGCACAGGCCGTCCTGGCCCAGTGCTAGTTGATATTGCAAAAGATGCTCTTCAAACGATGACAGATTTCAACTATTCACCTTCAGTAAATTTGCCAGGCTATAAACCAAAGTTAATTCCTGATAATCAATCAATAATTGATGCTGCAGCACTCATTACACAATCGAGTAAGCCAGTCTTTTATGTTGGCGGCGGAGTAATCAAGGCAAATGCATCACGTGAGTTGCTAGAACTCGTACAATTACTTGGTGCACCTGTTGTCACAACCCTTATGGCACGTGGCGCATTCCCTGATAGTCATCCACTCAACCTTGGAATGCCAGGAATGCATGGAACTGTTGCTGCTGTTACAGCCCTACAAAAAGCAGATCTGCTTATCACTTTAGGTGCACGATTTGATGATCGTGTTACAGGCAAGCTTTCAACTTTTGCAGTTAATGCCAAGGTTATTCACGCTGATGTTGACCCAGCTGAAATTGGTAAAAACCGTTTTGCTGACGTTGCTGTTTTAGGTGATCTCAAAAACACCATCTCTGCTTTAATTCCAGCCCTTAAAGCTGCACTTGGAAAGAATCAACCTAACTTAACTCCATGGTTACACCAAATGAATTCACTTCAAGCTGCTTATCCATTGGGTTATGACAAGCCCCATGATGGATCTTTATCTCCACAGTATGTAATTGAACGACTAGGAAAAATCTCAGGTCCTGAAGCTATTTTTGCTGCAGGTGTTGGCCAACATCAAATGTGGGCTTCCCAATTTGTTTCTTATGAAAACCCGCGCACATGGCTCAATTCAGGCGGACTTGGAACTATGGGATATGCAGTTCCTGCAGCAATGGGTGCAAAAGTTGGAGCACCTGACACAACAGTGTGGGCTATCGATGGTGATGGTTGTTTCCAGATGACAAATCAGGAGCTCGTCACGTGTGCACTTAATAATATTCCAATCAAGGTTGCAATCATAAATAACGAATCTCTTGGCATGGTTCGCCAATGGCAGACTCTGTTCTATGAAGGTCGATACTCAAATACAAGTCTTGAATCTAAGCGCGTTCCTAACTTCCCAATGCTTGCAGAAGCAATGGGTTGCGTTGGTTTGAGTTGTGAGCGTGAAGAAGATGTTGATGCAACGATTGAAAAGGCTATGGGCATTAATGATCAGCCTGTTGTTATTGATTTTCGAGTGCACCGCGATGCGATGGTGTGGCCAATGGTTGCAGCTGGCGCATCAAATGATGACATTAAGATTGCGCGCGAAACCGCGCCTGACTGGGATTCACAGGAGCTATAAAAATGGCCCAACACACACTCGAAGTTTTAGTAGAGAACTCACCTGGCGTCTTGGCCCGCGTTGCTGGCCTTTTTTCTCGCCGTGCATACAACATTGAACGCTTATCAGTTGGACCAACAGCTGACTCATCCATCTCACAGATGGACATTGTGGTTAATTTAGAAGGCCATGCCCTCGAGCAAGTAATTGCTCAGCTAGATAAGTTAATCAATGTCATTTCTATCAAGGAAATAGTTCCAAATAAGGCAGCACCAGCAGTTCACGACACTCAACCCGATTACCAGAACTAAAGGAGAAATACCGTGGCAGCAACGATGTATCACGAAGAGGATGCCGATCTATCTATCATCCAGGGTCGCAAGGTCGCGATCATCGGTTACGGCTCTCAAGGACATGCGCACGCACTGAACTTGCGAGATAGTGGTGTTGATATCCGCGTTGGATTAAAAGAAGGTTCAGCATCACGCGCTAAGGCAGAAGCTGAAGGTTTGCGTGTTGTCTCTGTTGCCGATGCAGTTAAAGAAGCAACAGTCATTATGATCTTGGCGCCTGACCATGTTCAGCGCCATATCTACACAGAGTCAATTCTTCCTAACCTAAAAGATGGCGATGCTTTGTTCTTCGGACATGGTTTCAATATTCGCTTTGGCTACATCAAGCCAACTGCATCAGTAGATGTTTGCATGGTTGCACCAAAGGGCCCAGGTCACTTAGTGCGTCGTGAGTATGCGGCAGGACGTGGAGTTCCAGTAATCGTTGCAGTTGAACAAGATTCAACAGGCAGCGCCTGGCCATTAACACTTTCATATGCAAAAGCAATCGGTGGACTTCGTGCCGGTGGAATTCTGACAACTTTTACAGAAGAGACTGAAACAGATCTTTTTGGTGAGCAGTCAGTCCTTTGCGGTGGTGCTTCACAACTAGTTATGTATGGATTTGAAACACTTACTGAAGCTGGATACCAACCAGAGGTTGCTTACTTTGAGTGCTTACATGAGCTTAAGCTCATCGTGGATTTGATGTATGAGGGTGGAATTGCAAAGCAACGCTGGTCAGTCTCTGACACAGCCGAGTTTGGTGATTACGTCTCTGGCCCACGTGTAATTGACCCACACGTTAAGGAAAATATGAAAGCAGTTCTTGCAGACATCCAAAGTGGTGCATTTGCTAAGCGCTTCATTGATGACCAAGAAGCCGGTGCTCCTGAATTTAAGTCACTTCGTGCAAAGGGAGAGACTCACCCAATCGAAGCTGTTGGCCGTGAACTTCGCAAGATGTTCTCATGGATGAAGCAGTCAAAGGGTGATGACTATAAAGAGGGAAGCGCGGCGCGTGGCTAAAGTTTTTGAATTAGCCGTAATTGCAGGCGACGGAATTGGCCCTGAGGTTGTTAACGAAGGTTTAAAAGTTCTTGACGCTGTGGCAAAGAAGTATGACGTGGGCTTCAAGCGTACTTCATATGACTTAGGTGCAGGTTATTGGCACCGCACAGGCGAAGTTCTTCCACAAGCAATTTTGGATGAGATTGCAACCAAGGATGTAATTTTGCTTGGCGCAGTTGGAGATCCAACTGTTCCAAGCGGAGTGTTAGAGCGTGGACTTTTGTTAAAACTTCGATTCGCTTTCGATCACTATATTAATTTGCGTCCTGCACGTTTAATGCCTGGCGTTACTGGACCTTTAGCAACGAAGGCTCCAATTGATTTTGTAGTTGTGCGCGAAGGCACTGAAGGCCCATATGTTGGTGCCGGGGGAGTCCTTGCAGAAGGCACTGATGCAGAAATTGCAACTGAAGAAAGTTTAAATACTCGTCGTGGTGCAGAGCGTGTTATCCGTGATGCATTCGAGCGTGCTTCAAAACGTGATCGCAAGAAGCTGACTTTGGTACATAAGAACAACGTATTAACCCGTGCTGGCGGTCTGTGGACCCGCACATTTAATGAAGTTGCTCAGCAATACCCAAGCGTTACCACTGACTATTTACATGTTGATGCAGCGTCAATGTTCTTTGTAACTAACCCAGAGCGCTTTGATGTTGTTGTGACAGATAACCTTTTCGGAGACATCTTGACTGACATTGCAGCTGCAATCTGTGGTGGCATTGGATTAGCAGCTTCAGGAAATATCAACCCAACTGGAAAATACCCATCAATGTTTGAACCAGTTCATGGTTCCGCCCCAGATATTGCTGGGAAAAATATTGCAGATCCAACTGCCACAGTTATGTCAGTTGCGATGATGCTTGATCACCTAGGTTATTCCGATGCTGCACGTGATGTTGAGCGTGCAGTTGCTGCTGATTTATCAGTTCGAGGCGATAAGAAGCGAAGCACAAGTGAAGTGGGAGATGCGCTAGTCGCAGCGCTATAAGCCATGAAAGTTACACTCAATCCAAATGCAAAAGATGCAGCAACTCGTGATGCACTTGTTGCTAAAGGTGGTTTTGGTAAGTACTACACCGATCACATGGTTGTGTGTGAGTGGACTGAAAAAGATGGCTGGGCAGAACCAGAGTTAAAGCCTTATGGCCCGCTCTCACTTGATCCAGCTACGGCGGTTTTTCACTACGGTCAAGAAATCTTTGAAGGCATGAAGGCTTATCGCCAACCTGATGGTTCAATCTCACTCTTTCGCCCTGATGCAAATGCAAAGCGTTTTGCTAACTCTGCAAAACGTTTAGCTCTACCTGAAATGCCAGAGGCGCTATTTCTAGAAACTGTTGAAACTTTAGTTAAGCAAGATGCAGGCTGGGTGCCGAACAAAATTGGCGAATCTCTCTATATCCGCCCATTTATGATTGCAACCGAAGTCGGTTTAGGTGTTCGCCCAACTAACAAGGCCACATACATTCTGATTGCAACACCTGCCGGTGCCTACTTTGATCCATCAAAGGCTGTTTCTGTGTGGATTTCAACTGAATATGTGCGCGCAGTACAAGGTGGAACAGGTGAAGCAAAGTGTGGTGGAAACTATGCGGCCTCACTTGTTGCACAAAAAGCTGCTGCAAAAGAGGGTTGCGACCAAGTTGTGTGGATTGATGCAAAAGAGCGCAAGTGGGTTGAAGAGATGGGTGGCATGAACCTTTACTTTGTTAAGGGCAAAGGCGCAGATGCAACTGTCATTACTCCAAAGTTAACTGGCACATTACTTCCAGGAATTACCCGCGATTCAATTCTCTCTGTTGCGAAAGACCTTGGCTATAAAACAGAAGAAGTAATGCTGAGCATCGATGATTGGCGTGATGGCGTTTCATCTGGTGAAATCACTGAAATCTTTGCGTGCGGAACAGCTGCAGTTGTTTCACCGGTTGGTACTGCTAAATCAAACATGGGTACATGGGTAACAGGTAATGGTCAGCCTGGTGTGATCACTATGCAAATTCGAAATCATTTACTTGCTATTCAACATGGAACAACTCCTGATACAAACGGCTGGGTTCGTAAGGTTTGCTAATGCCAGTCTCTGATGCATTTCATATCTATGACACCACTCTGCGCGATGGTGCCCAGCAGGAGGGATTAAATCTTTCGGTTCATGACAAGTTGGCAATTGCACGCCATCTTGATGAACTTGGTGTTGGATTTATTGAAGGCGGATGGCCAGGAGCTAACCCAAAGGACACTGAGTTTTTTGCGCGTGCTAAAAAGGAATTAGTGCTAAAGAATGCAACCTTTGTTGCATTTGGTGCCACACGTCGCCCAAACGTTAAAGCAGCAGATGATGTATTACTCGGTGCACTCCGTGATTCAGGTGCTCCAGCAGTTACTTTGGTTGCAAAGGCTTTTGATCGCCACGTTGATTTAGCGCTCAAAACATCTCTGGATGAAAACCTGGAGATGATTCGTGACTCAGTAAGTCACTTAATTGCTGAGGGACAACGGGTGTTTCTTGATGCTGAGCACTTCTTTGATGGCTATCGTAGTAACCGTGCTTACGCACTAGAAGTTGTGCGCGTTGCAGCTGAGGCAGGGGCAGATGTAATTGCATTGTGCGATACAAACGGCGGGATGTTGCCAGATGAACTATCACAAGTGGTCCATGATGTTTTAACTGCAAGTTCTGCTCGCCTTGGTATTCACTGCCATAATGACACGGGATGCGCAGTTGCTAACTCAATGGCTGCAGTTGCAGCAGGTGCAACACATGTGCAAGGAACTCTCAATGGTTATGGAGAGCGCACGGGTAACGCTGATCTTGTGACAATTATTGCAAATCTAGAGTTAAAGAAGCATCAATTGGTATTACCTAAGGATTCGCTGCGCGAAGCATTTAGAATCTCCCATGCCGTAGCTGAAGTTACAAATGTCTCTTCAAGCGCGCGTCAGCCATATGTGGGAGTTTCAGCGTTTGCTCACAAGGCAGGTCTGCATGCCAGCGCTATCAAGGTTGATCCAGCCCTTTACCAACATGAAGATCCAGCATCTGTTGGAAACGATATGCGCATGTTGGTCTCTGACATGGCTGGGCGTGCATCTATTGAATTAAAGTCCCAAGAACTAGGTGTTGATCTTGGTGGGGATAAAGAACTTATTGGACGCATCGTTGATCGTGTTAAAGAGATGGAATCTCGTGGATTCACTTTTGAAGCTGCCGATGCCTCATTTGAACTTCTAGTACAAGAAGAGATGATTGGTAAGCGTCCATGTTTTTTCACGATTGACCATTGGTTGACAACAGTTGAGCGCTCTGAGGATCAAAGCATTCTTACAAAGGCTGAAGTTAAAGTAACGGCAATGGGTAAGCAGATTTCATGTTCTGGCTCCGGTAATGGTCCCGTAAACGCATTTGATAATGCTTTGCGTACTGGGTTAAAAGCTCTCTATCCTGAGCTAGAAGTTCTAGAGCTCACTGATTACAAGGTGCGCATCCTTGAAGGACGCTTAGGAACAGGGGCTGTTACACGCGTATTAGTTGAAACGAGTGATGGCAAAGGCGAATGGAACACCGTTGGTGTGCATGAAAACGTTATTGCAGCCTCTGCAATGGCACTTGAGGACGCAGTTACCTTCGGCCTTATGCGTCAGGGACGCAAACCCGAGTAAAGTTGACGCGTGAGCGAAGATTTTGAAAAGTTACTAACTACTTTTCAACGCCATTTAGAAGTTGAAAGAAGCCTGTCAGTTCACACAATCCGTGCTTATTTGGGGGACTTAACCTCGTTATTAGAACATTTAGAAAATAGTGGCCTTACTGATATCTCACAGTTGCAGCTTGTTCACCTACGCTCATGGCTAGCTAATCAACAGGTTAAAGGTGCTTCTCGCACAACTATTTCGCGCAGAGCAGTCTCCGTGCGCTTGTTTACAAAGTGGGCGTTAAAGAACAAATACATAACCAATGATGTGGGCGCATCCCTTGCAACACCTAAGGCACATCGCACATTGCCTGAAGTTTTAGGTATTGATGATGCAAAAACAGCCATGGATTCAATGGCAACAGGGGCGGCAGAAGGTGAAACCCCAATGGCATTGCGCGATGTTGCGATGGTGGAGCTGTTATACGCAACTGGTGCTCGTGTGGCTGAACTGTGCGGTTTAGATTTAGGCGATATTGATTACAACCGCCAGACCATTCGAGTGCTCGGAAAGGGAGACAAGGAACGTGTTATTCCACTGGGCAATCCTGCGATGCGTGCGCTGAAGAAGTGGCTAGATGATGGACGCCAAGAGTTACTGAATGAGAAATCTGAAAAAGCTGTTTTTCTTGGGGCCCGTGGAAAGCGAATAGATCAAAGGGTTGTTAGAACAGTTGTGTATAAAGCACTTGCTGCAATAGAAGGAATTGAGCGCATGGGTCCCCACGCGCTGCGCCACTCTGCTGCAACACATCTATTAGAAGGCGGCGCAGATTTGCGCACAGTGCAAGAAATTTTGGGTCATGCATCGTTGGCCACAACTCAGATTTATACACATGTATCCACAGAGCGCTTACAAAAAGCTTTCAAACAGGCCCATCCACGCGCATGAATAAATCAATTGTAGTTATTCCAACATATAACGAAGTCGAGAGTATCGGTACGCTACTTGATGAGTTAGCAACACTTGATGTTGATGTTTTAGTAATTGATGATGGTTCCCCTGATGGCACAGCTCAAATCTGTAAAGCCCACGGAGTTGAAGTTATTGAGCGAAGTGG
The DNA here is from genome assembly GCA_005789205.1 of Actinomycetota bacterium. Taxonomy (GTDB): domain Bacteria; phylum Actinomycetota; class Actinomycetes; order Nanopelagicales; family Nanopelagicaceae; genus Planktophila. Next base: position 7,991 of record SXYM01000039.1, read on the forward strand.
CAAACAAGGTTTAGGTAGTGCCTATCGTGCAGGTTTTCAGATTGCACTTGATCGTGGGTATCAAAACATTATTGAAATGGATGCCGACGGGTCACACCAAGTAAGAGATTTAGTGGCGATGATGCAGTGGATTGGTTCGGCTGACTTATTGATTGGTTCGCGCTGGGTGGCAGATGGACAGATCAAAAATTGGAGCAAGTTTCGTGAACTGCTTTCAAAGTCGGCTAATAAGTATGCAAATGTTGTCCTATCTCTTGGGGTGGCCGACACAACTGCGGGTTTTCGAATCTATTCAGTGGCACTCTTGAAAAAAATGGATATCCAAACAATTGCCAGTGAGGGTTATTGCTTTCAAATAGAGATGACTCGCAGGGCACTTGCCAGAGGTGGATCAATTGCTGAAGTACCTATAACTTTCATTGAGCGCGAACATGGGGTCAGCAAGATGAGCTTTGCAATTGCCTTGGAGGCCGTGGTTCGCATCAGTTCTTGGGGGCTTTTGCGCATAGTTGGGCGGTAAATAGCACGCTCACGGCTCAGGTAAGATTTGCCTCGCACCAGTTGAAGTAATTCAGCCGGTGACATCTCAGCACTGCCTCACTTTTAGTGGGTGAATCATCTCGGTCCGTTAAATCGGTAGATGACTTTCAGTGCGACGGGCCCAACAAATTGTTAGGCCAAAACCGAGCGGGTTTTTTATTGTGCTTCGCACGTAAATAAACCTAAGAAGGAGTATGCCGTCATGGCAGTAGTAACAATGCGAGAACTTCTCGACAGTGGTGTTCACTTTGGACATCAGACTCGTCGATGGAATCCAAAAATGAAGCGCTATATCTTTACTGAGCGCAATGGCATCTACATCATCGAGATCCAACAGTCTTTAGCCCTACTTGATAGTGCTTATGAGTTTATTACAGATGCAGTTGCAAAAGGTGGCCATGTACTTTTCGTTGGCACC